>CAMWUF010000163.1 GCA_947177375.1 uncultured Ruminococcus sp. | reverse complement strand
AAGTATTGGTAATAATGAATATAAGAAAAGATATTTGAATGATTGGGACTTTAACAATACAATTAAGCAGTTATTAAATGACGCTTTTATGTCTAGAAACTATATGGGAAATGTATTAGTAACAAATAATTTATATTTAAATCAGCTATACGAATGTATAAAAAATAATCTTTGGTATGAACATTTCAAAAGAGTTTTAGCTAGCAATGCACTTACAGGGCAAAATTGGATAGATTTCGAATCCGAAATTGCAAATAGTATTAAAGAAATGGAAGCAGCTCCCTATAAAAGACCATTGGAACAGCTAGCAAATACATCTCCAACAATACTTCAACAATATTTATCAGCAATTAGGAAATCAGTATTTTTAGTTACAATTAAGGATCTTAATAATGCTACTCTAGTTTTGCACACAGATTTGAACAGATTGACAAGAGCTCTTGAAATATATCTGTCTGTATTTGTTTCAAAGATAAAAATAAACAAACCAATCATAGATTTAGAAAATCAATTATTTGACTATGTTCTGTCATTTAATTACACAAATACATATGAACGAATTTTTAAAAAAAAGATAACTCCACAAACAGAAATCTGTTATGTTCATGGAAAAGCTAACAAAGATGCAACAATTGAAAACTGCAATCTTGTATTAGGCATTGATGAATATTTGCTTGGGGATAAAAAAAATACCCAGTTAACTTTTCTTCCCTTCAAGAAGTTTTATCAAAGGATACACAAATACACTGATAATAGTTATTCGAAATGGATTGATGATATTTATGATTGTGCTACAGATGGCACTCGTCGTAATAAGTTTGAACTGCATATTTTTGGACATTCATTGGATGTAACAGACAAGGACATACTAAGGAAATTTATATTAAATCAGAATGTTCAAACAAAAATATATTACCACCGAAAAGATGAGGATGACAAATCTGATCTTAATAGCAAAATAAGGAATCTTCTTAAAATAATTGAACAAGACGAACTTGTAAGAAGAACAGGAGGAGGTTTGGGAAACACAATAGAGTTCATACCACAAAAAGTAGGAATATAAGGATTTATTTTGTAGTCAAAACCACCTTCAAATCGATAACGGATACAATCATAACCTGTGGCACGGCTTTAAACAGTGGGTTAAGGTTGACAAATGCAATTGACAGAAGTAAATATTTGTGATACAATAAAAAAAGGTTTTCAATATTTTTTCATATTTTTAATGTTTTTCATAACATCAAAAATTGACGGAAGAAAAATCATAAATTTAGAGTGGAGTGAGTTAGAATGAAAAAAATAGACTCGTTGTTGTGCGCTGGTCTGTTGATGCTGTCTACTATTTCTATCAATGCACAGGCTGCTGATAGCTATGACACAGAATTGCAGAAAATTCTTGACAATATTCTTACTGAAAGTATGACAGGTGCAGAAAAAGTAGAGGCAATTACAAAATATGTCGGTGAAACCTACTCCTATGATGCATATGGTCAGACTTATGACTATATTTTAAAGAATGGTGGTGGCGATTGCTGGGCAACAACAGATATAATTGTGCATCTTGCTGACCTTGCAGGTTTGAGAGCTGTTTACCACGATGCTTCTCGTGACCCTGGACCAGCTTTATATGGCACACAACATATTTGTGCACAGATTCTTGCTGATGGTAATATTTATCTCGCAGATGCCGGATTTTCTGATAAATCCGACATCCAGTACTATATTATCCCTTTAGAGAATGAACCATATCGGATTCAGGAAAATGAAGATGGCACAGTGACTGCCCGTACCTATGCAGGATTTGATAAAGAGGTTATTGTGCCAGAAACACTTGGAGGGAAAACAGTAACGAAAATCGGAAACTGGGCTTTTCAACAATGGCAGTTGCATGGTTTAAATAGAGATTATTTTGCTTATCTGAAGTGGGAATTTATTAAACCAGAAACGGTGACACTGCCGAATACCATTACAGAAATCGGAAAAGGAGCATTTTATCAAAACGATTTAAGTAAAATCTATTTGCCAGCTTCATTAACTTCCATTGATGAGAATGCTTTTTATGAATGTACAAATCTTACTGATATTTATTATTCTGGAACAGAGAAACAGTGGAGTGTCGTTTCAATTGCAAATGGAAATGAATCACTTGAAAACGCAGTGATTCATTATCAAACCTCTGGAATACAAGAAGTAGTAGCAGGTGATGTAAATGCAGATGGAGTTTTTAGTGTCTTAGATGTAATTTTATTACAGAAATGGTTACTAGCTGTTCCGGATACGCATCTTGACGACTGGAAAATGGCTGATTTCTACGAAGATGACAAACTAAATGTATTCGACCTATGTTTGATGAAAAAGGAATTACAAAATAAATAATGAACTCTCTCTCATCTATGCTATGGATATATTTGTCCATATTTTGAGTAGTAGCATGACAAGAATTTTGTAGACGATATAGTATAAATCAAGCTGTAAATTTTTTAACGGAACATTCTCAAAATGATTGTTCCGCTTTTCTTATATCTCGTAGACTTGTGAAAATTTGATTAGCAGATTTTTGATTTAATATTGCATTTACGTAAAAGATATGTTATAATTATAAGTATGAGAGGAAACCGTGCTGTGTATCTAAAAATACGAGGTGATATGCATGCAGGCAAAAACAATTGGACAGCGAATTAGACATTTAAGAGTAAAAAATAAAATGACCCAAAAAAAACTTGCAGAAGCTTTATACGTGTCTGAATCAACGATATCTTATTGGGAATGTGACAAGACAGAACCGAGCATTATTTTTATTATTAGGCTAACTGCACTATTTCAAACATCTTTAAATTATTTGATAATCGGAAACGAAAAATCAACGCTTTAAATTCGTTTAAGGCGTTGATTTTTTTACTTGAAGTTTCTTCAAGTTTCATTGACTTATGAAAAAAAATCCTGTACAATTAATACATCAAAAGACAGCCAGTATGGTCTTTTCCCCTCATTCTAATATATTAAAAGCAAAGAGTATCTTTTTTATTTCTAAGTTCAAAAAAGGTACTTTTGCTATATCCGAGGTGTAACATGACAATTGAACAAATCAGAAAAAGAAAATGGCTTAGTAGGGCAAAACTAATTTACCAACAGTTAAAAACTTTGCAGAAGCAAATCACCAAAGACCAACGACAGAAAAAATTTCTTTCTGAAATTGATATATCAGATGATGTGCTAACAAAAAAGATTGAGAGTGATATTCAGCAACAAAGAAAACAAATAGCAAAGTTGATTGCACTTGACAAAGAAATAAAAAGAATAATACTAACTGTGCAGAATGATACATTAGAAACAATTCTTGTCCGATATTATCTTTTGTACGAATCGTTTTCCAAAATTGCTGAAAAAATGAACTATAAGCCAAGACATATACAGCGGTTGTTTTATCAAGCAATTGATAAAATCACAATTTCTGAGGTAGAGGGATTATGACAGGAGAGCAAGAAAAAAAGAGGGCATGGTTGCGTAGAGCAAAAACGATTGAAAAGTATGTACAAGCTTTGCAAGAAAAAGTTGTACAATATAAAGTATTTCAAAGTCTTTGTAATTCTGATGATTTGGGTTCTTTGGGATTGTTACAGGAATTGGAGCGAGAAATTCAGGAACAGCAGAAACAAGCAGAGGAGCTGTTAGCAGTTCAAGAAAGTATCAAAAAAGCCATTTCTTGTCTGCATGATGATGAATTAAAAGAAATTTTAACGAGGCATTATTTGACATACGAAACGATTGAATCAGTTGCTGAAAGTATGAATTATG
>CAMWUF010000162.1 GCA_947177375.1 uncultured Ruminococcus sp. | reverse complement strand
CAACTTTACCTTATTAAGTGCATATTTACTTATCATTATTGTTAGATTTATAGAATCTTTGTAAAAAATGCCCAAAAGGGCTTGCCAATTAGGAAAAAATATGCTATGATAAGGTTGTCCCTGAGAATGGGAAACATCATATTATCATGACAGAAAGGAATACTTCAATGAAAAAATCAAAAGTTGCAGCAATTACAATAGGTATAATTGCTTCTTGCTTATTTGGAAGTTATATGATTGCAGATGCTTCAACAGTAACATTAGATGACAGTGCGACAGGTACACCAGAAAATCCAAAGCCAATTAGTGCAACAAAAACAAAGAAAACTGCTACTACAAAAACTTCTATTAAAACTTCTCCCACAGGTACAAAGAAAACTGCAATTAAAATCCGTAACAGAAAGCTTGCAGTTGCTCCAGAAAAAGATATTCCTACAGAAAAAGCTGTTACCAAAACAGTATCTACAACAGCTCCTGTAGAAGATAGTAAAAATATTGAAACGCAGATAACAACGACAACTAGAATTTTTGTCAAATCTATTAGTACTTCTTCTGAATCTAAAAAATCTGTATCACAGAATTCAAGAAATCCAGAAATCGTTACAATGCCAGTTATCACAACTGCACCAGCAGAAACAATTGAACCAGTAACAGAATCAACTGAACCAGAAATAATTGAAGAAGTAACAATGACAGAACAGCCAGTACAGACAACAGCAGAAATTGCTACAACACCTGCTACAACAACTAGTGTTGAAACAACAAAAAAGGCAAAACCTAAAGCAACCACAAAAGCTGAAACAACACCTAAAAAGAAAACTACTACTACAACTTCAACTACTCCTGCAACAACTACAACAACAACGACGACAACAACAACTTCTACATCTACAACGACAACAACAACAACAACTACTACTTCTGAAGAAACAACAACAACTACCACAACTACACCTGAGCCAATTATTACAACAATTGAAACAATTGTTACTGTTCCAGTGATACAAGATTCAGAAATTATTGATGTTTCTGAAATTTATTTAGATGATATTTTAGGTTCAGGATTTACAGAAACTTCTATGACAGTAGAAGAAATGATTCCTGAAGAAATACCAGAAATAATTCCAGAAGAAGCACCAGAAATTATTCTGGAAAAAATTCCAGACATCATTCCAGAATTAGATGAATCAGAAGAAATCATTGCAATTGTTGATACAAGCCGTTCTGTTTCTGATAGTGATTATATTCTGCTCTGCAACGCTGTTGCACATGAAGCAGGTTCTGATGTGATTACAATTGAAAATAAAGCAAAAGTTGTAGAAGTAATTATGAACCGTGTAGATTCTGCTAATTTCCCAAATACAATTTATGCAGTTATTACGCAGAAATCTCAATTTAGTGGTTCTTCCTCTTATGCAAATTTGGGAACTTATTCCAGCAAAGTAACTCAGAATGTAAAATCTGCTGTTGATTTATATTTATCTGACCCGTCTGCATATAATCATGGTTATTTATATTTTTACGGCGACGGCTCACAGAATCATTTTAGTCAGTATTAATTTAATATTCGTAAAAATAAGGCATGAGATTTTTTTCATGCCCTATTTTTTTACTAAAAAAACTATTGACATGCAATAAAATATATGATATAATGTTTCTATTAGTATAAACAAAAGAGATATATATTATCGTGATGACGGGAGGATATTTATGGAAACACAAACAAATGGAACAGTAAATTTGGACAAGCAAACAAGTGGAAACGTTCCGCCAAATTTTAATCAGCAACCAAATTTTAACCAACAACCAAATTTTAACCAACAACCAAATTTTAATCAGCAAACACCTAATGTGCCAACAAAGTTTTGTAAACATTGTGGTGCAAAAATTCCTGTTGATGCTGTTATCTGCACAGCATGTGGCAGACAGGTTGAATCCTTAGCTGGTGCGAATCAGGCACAACCACAAATTGTAATTAATAATTCCAGTCAAAGTACAAGTAGTGCAAGTGCTAGTGCTAGTGCATCAGTGAATGCGGGAGCGAATGGAAAAGCAAAAAATAAATGGACTGCATTCTTGCTTTGCTTATTCTTAGGCTGGGCAGGTGGTCACAAATTCTATGAGGGCAAAATTGTATGGGGCATTATTTACTTATGTACATTCGGATTGTTCTATATCGGTTGGATAGTTGACTTAATCATACTTCTTACAAAACCAAATCCCTATTATGTAAAATAAATAAAAACGAAAACCACTGTATTGTATTTTTCAATCAATACAGTGGTTTATTTTATTTTTTTTTATATTTGCTATATAATAATAAAATCGCTGGTAAATTACAATATGCCATGCAAGCATTGGCAATATCTGCTAGCGTCCAGACCAATTCTAATTGCATAACAGCTCCAATTGCAACTGCAATACAAAATAAACTTTGATAAAATTTTATATTCGCATATTTGCCAAGGGTTTTAAAAGCACTTGCTCCACAATAAGACCAGCCTATTAGTGTACAAAATGCAAATAGTGCAATCATTGGCGGAAGAATAAAATCTGCAACATTGCCTAATCCAATACGAAATGCGGATAATACTAAAATAGCACCATCCTGATTAGAATCTAATGCTCCTGTACAGAGAATGACCAAAGCGGTTGCTGTACAACATAAAAACGTATCTACAATGACTTCTAACATGCCACAAAGTCCTAAAAATTCTGGTTGATTGCTATCTGCTTCACCATGTAATAATCCACTGCTACCTAGACCAGCTTCATTGGAAAATACGCCCCTTCTAATACCAACAGAAATTGCTTGCCGAACAGCAATGCCACTAATACCACCACTAATTGCAGAAATACCAAAAGCTTCTTGAAAAATAGATTGCAAAGCATTCCCTAAATTAGCACGACAATTCCAAATAATCAGCAAAGCCGATAATAAATAAATACCAGATAAAACAGGAATCAAAATACTTGTCACTGTTCCAATACGCTTCGCACCACCGAAAATAATTACACTTAATAAAATTGCTGTCACAATGCCAGTCCATAACGGTGGAATAGAAAAACTTTCTTGTAAGCTTTGTGCCATTGCATGACTTTGTGTCATATTCCCCATGCCAAAAGATGCCCCCACACAGCAAATAGCAAAAATTTTTGCAAGTTTTGGACTATGTAAACCATATTTTAAATAAGCAATTGCACCAGAGCAATTTTTTGTTCTATAATGACAGCTTAACACATTTTCAGCATAAATTAACCCCATGCCTAATAATGCTGCTATCCACATCCAGAAAATTGCCCCTGCACCTCCAAGCGTTAATGCAGTTGCCACACCAACAATATTCCCTGTTCCCATTGCAGCCGCCAAAGATGTCATACATGCCTGAAATGGTGAAAGTTGATGATTTATATCAGAATGATTTCTGATATTTTTTTTAGAATATAATAATCGAAAGCTTTTCAAACATGCAAATCTGTGAGATACCAGACAAAACAAACCCATTGCTAATAAAAGCCCTGTTAAACCTCCTCCCCATAATACTTGATTGACACTTGTGAAAAATTTCAGCATAAATACTCCTTTCTGCATAATATGCTTGCAATTATATTCTGGTTTATGCTATAATATATCATAATCATATGACAGAAAAGGAGGAGTTTTGCATTGAAAGAATATTATGCTGATTTTTCAGCGATGAAATTATTACAGATAATTATTTTTTTGCTTACTATTATTTTCATTCTTGCCAGTATTTTTATTTTTTTCAAATCAAAAATTATCATGTGGATTTGTAT
>CAMWUF010000161.1 GCA_947177375.1 uncultured Ruminococcus sp. | reverse complement strand
CGACACGTCCTTCATATTTAAACTTTCCGTAACCACCCCCAGTTTGCATGGTGTTGCTGTTTTCCACGTTCTTCATATAACAAATAACTTAGAAAAAAAATCAAAAAGCATTTTTTTATGCTGATTTAATCATAGCGTAAAGCGTCAATTGGGTTCATTTTTGCTGCTTTGTTTGCTGGATAATAGCCAAAGAATACACCTGTTATGATAGAGAACATGACAGAAATAATAATTGCTGGTATTGATGGCTGTACTGTGATTGAGAATAAAGATGCATATGTTGGATACATATTGGTGACAACTGTTTTTGCAATATAGCCAATTAACATGCCATTCATGATACCCACCAGAATGCCGATGATACCACCAATCAGACAAATTAAAATTGCTTCTACAACAAATTGCATTCTAATATAAGAATTCTGCGCACCAAGAGCTTTTCTGATACCAATTTCTTTGGTACGTTCCGTAATACTTACAAGCATAATATTCATAACACCTACACCGCCGACAATTAATGAAATGGCTGCAATAACAGAAATTGCAATTGTAATTACATTAATAACAGCATTAATCATGCCAAGTTGTGTTTGCATATTAACAATTTCAACAGTCATATATGGTTTTTCAGCTTGTTGGTACTGTTCTGTGAAGAAATCTCGTAATACTTGTTCTTGTAAAGCAATATCATATTCTGGATTGTAATAAATATCTACCCAATAGCGATAACTATTTTCCTGATGAAGTAAATGCATCATAGTATCTAATGGTACATATACAGGTGTTATTTTTTCAATATCTTTCATGCCAGGTTTATAAGTATAATTTAAATAGGCTGCTGGTAGCTCAAATACACCTACAATAATAAAATCCTCTGTTTGACCAGTTGCCTCCAGCTCTAATGTCACTGTTTGTCCGATTGGATTCACATCTGGTGCAAAATATTGTGATACAAATAAGTCTGATACAGCAATCGTCTGTTTCAGATTCAGATTATCCTGATAATTAATCTCTCTGCCAGATATAAATTTAATATCTCCTAGACTATCAAAATTCAGAACACCACTGATAGTAACACTCATAGACTGGTCTTTCCAGTTACGCATTCCTGAACTGCCATAATTTTCATTTAGACTTAAACTGAAATAATCTGGATATGTCTGTACTAATTCATCTAGCATGGAACGGGAAATCATATCTTCATCTTTGTAAGTATAAATTTGTGAGTCGTCATCTTCTTCATAATTTGAAAAATCAATTTCTGAATAGAGTTCAAAATAATTCATAGAACCCATGGAATTAAATGTATTTGTCAGCGTTTTCTGAATAGACGAGCCAATTGTTGTAATTGTAATGACTGCGCTGATACCGATAATAATGCCTAACATTGTCAGCAATGCACGCATTTTATTTGCTAAGATAGACGTAAATGCAAGACGGATATTTTCAAGAAACTGCACTGTCATTCACCCCCGTATCTGCAATAATACTGCCATCACTGATGGTAATCATACGCTGTGTTTCTTCGGCAAGTTCTGGGCTATGTGTGATTAATACAATGGTTGTGCCTTCTTCCTGATGAAGTTTATGAAACAAATCCATAATCATACGCCCTGTCTTAGTGTCTAATGCCCCTGTCGGTTCATCTGCCAGCAAAAGCGAGGGCTTATTTGCCATAGCACGTGCAATGGCAACACGTTGTTTCTGTCCGCCTGAAAGTTCATTCGGCTGATGATAGGCACGTTCTGACATACCAACAATTTCTAATAATTCCATTGTTCTTTCTAAACGCTGTTTTCTTGGTACGCCAGCATACATCATAGGCATTTCTACGTTTTTAATGGCATCTGTTCTGGAAATTAAATTAAATGTCTGAAATACAAAGCCGATTTCTTTATTTCTGATACGGCTCAATTCTGTGTCGTCTAACGTGCTAATATCAACACCGTTCAACAGATAAGTTCCCTCTGTGGGTCTGTCCAATGCACCAATGATATTCATGAGTGTACTTTTACCAGAACCTGATTGTCCCACTATCGAAACAAATTCACCCTCATGAACATCAAGTGAAATGCCATTCAGAATTTGCAATTCATTCGGTTTGCCAATGTAATAGCGTTTGATAATATTTTTCATAGAGATGATTGTTTTACGCATTGTTGTCAGCTCCGTTTCCCTGTACAGCAGTATTGCTGTCAGAAATTTGCAAAACATCACCATCTTGATAATTATTAGGATTCATGACAATTATATCGCCTTCTTTGATTTCAGAAGAAGTAATTTCTGTGTAATAAGTACCCTCCATACCTTTTTCAACTATAACAGATTTTGCTTTCGTTACGCCGTCATTTCCCTTGACAGCAAGTAATACATGACTAATCTCATCTTCGTCTGTGATAATCGCATCATAAGGCACAGCTAATACATCTTTTTTCTCATCCAGAACAATTTTTACTTTGGCATTCATGCCAATTAATAATTCAGACTCACTGTCATCTACTGTAATTTCTGCTGAGTAACCGCCTGTTGCAGTTCCTGTTGCAGACGCTCCCTGTGCAGGCGTATTATAAATATTTACAACACGACTGACAGTAGCATTAAATTCTTTATCGCCAGTTGCAGAAGTTTTCACAATGGCAGGCATACCCTCTTGAATATTTAAAATATCTGCCTCACTGATTTGTACTTTAATTTTTAAAGAATCCGTGTCTTCGATTGTCATAAGTGCATCTGTTGTTGGAATACTCCCTTCAGCAATATTCACAGAAGTAATCACACCACTTTTAGGAGCTTTCACTGTGCATTCTGCAATTGAATCAGCAAGCTTTTCGAGTTCTGTTTTAGAATTATTATCTTGCTGAAACTGTTCTGCGTCCAGAATATCCTGATAATTCTGAATCGTCATATCTGCACTGCGTTCCGCAGCAGCATAAGCATCTTGTGCAGATTGTACAGCACTATCATAAGTACTAAATTGGTCACGAATCGCCTCCAAAGAAGATTGCTTTGTCTGAACATTCATTTCAGCTTCTTGATAAGTCTGTGATGCTTCTGCATATTTTTGAGGGTCATCTGTTGTATCCATCGTATTTTTTGCTTCATCACGGCGAGCAATTTCATTATTGAGTTCATTGATGAGATTACTTTCTTTTTCATATGCCTTATTCTGTGCATTAATCGCTTCATCAATAGCCCGCTGTGCCTGTGCAAGATTGATTTCTTTATCCCGCTTTGCATTTGCAAGATTACGTTCATTAATCTTGTGTGTATTTTCACTCTGATTTTGTGAATTTTCCTGCGTTTTCAGCAAGTTATCATACTGTTGCTGTAACTCGGAGCTGTCGAATACACAAAGCACATCACCTTCATTGACATGACTGCCTAATTCTACGTTCAAAGTTGCAACTTTTGCAGTCAGTTTGCTTGTAATCTTAATCAGATTTTCACTTTCAACATTACCAGAAACATTGATATGATTAGAAATATCATGGCGTTCTAGTTCCGCAGTTTCGACTGCATTTTCTGAAAAATTCTGTAACTGTGAAATACTTCTGTTGCATGCTGTGATACCAACAGCACCACCACCTAAAATCAAGGCAATCACAATGATTGTAATGATTGTACGTTTTTTCTTTTTCTTTTTCAGCTGTTCCATAATTATCTTAAGAAACTCCTTTCTTTTGTTGAATGAAAAAATACTTGTACTGACAATTGTGCTTATCAAGCACATTTGCAAAGTAACTGTACTAGAAAATTCTGTGGTTGCATTATATGTATTATATTTTCTAGTACACATGATATGATTATATAT
>CAMWUF010000160.1 GCA_947177375.1 uncultured Ruminococcus sp. | reverse complement strand
GAAGAATTAAGCCAAATTTTCTGCACAGAGCTTGCCAAACAAGAGCTTGACAATTACAATGCTTATATAGACATTCCAGAAGAAATTCTGAGCTTTTACAAAATGTACCGTCCAGCTCCTCTGGTAAGAGCGTATTTTTTAGAAAAAGCACTTGATACACCTGCTAAAATTTATTATAAATTTGAGGGCAATAATACTTCTGGCAGCCATAAATTAAATAGTTCTATTGCACAAGCTTATTATGCAAAAAAGCAAGGCTTAAAAGGCGTGACCACAGAAACAGGTGCGGGACAATGGGGAACAGCACTTGCAATGGCATGTTCTTATTTTGATTTAGACTGCAAAGTATTTATGGTAAAATGTTCTTATGAACAAAAGCCTTTCCGTCGTGAAGTCATGAGAACTTATGGAGCAAATGTAACACCATCACCATCTGACACAACAGAAGTTGGCAGAAAAATTCTGGAAGAATTTCCTGGGACAAGTGGTTCACTAGGTTGTGCAATTTCTGAAGCAGTAGAATGTGCTGTTACAAATGAAGGTTATCGTTATGTATTAGGGTCTGTTTTGTCACAAGTATTATTGCATCAGTCTATCATTGGCTTGGAATGTATGACAGCTTGCGATAAATACGGCATTCAGCCTGATATTATTATTGGCTGTGCTGGTGGTGGTTCCAATTTAGGTGGCTTAATTTCTCCGTTCATGGGCAGAAAATTAAGAGGCGAAGCAGATTATCAATTTATTGCAGTTGAGCCTGCATCTTGTCCATCTCTCACAAGAGGTAAATATGTTTATGATTTCTGCGATACAGGAAAAGTTTGTCCACTCTCTAAAATGTATACACTTGGCAGTGGCTTTATTCCATCACCGAATCATGCTGGCGGTTTGCGTTATCATGGTATGAGTAGTGTGTTATCTGAACTTTATGACGAGGGTTTAATGGAAGCTAGAAGTGTAGAACAAACTTCTGTATTTGAAGCAGCAACTAAATTTGCTAGAATTGAGGGTACACTCCCCGCACCAGAAAGCAGTCATGCAATTAAAGTTGCTATTGATGAAGCTTTGAAATGCAAGGGAACTGGCGAAGAAAAGACAATTTTATTTGGTCTGACGGGTACAGGCTATTTTGATATGTTGGCTTATCAGAAATATAATGATAATTTGATGTCAGATTATATCCCAACAGATGAAGATTTAGCAAAAGGTTTTGCAAATTTACCAAATGTTTAAAATTTAAAAAAATATAATTATCTGGAAACTACTCGAAATTATTTTAGTTCGAGTAGTTTTCTAGGTAAATAAAAAATTAGAAAGATGAGTGATAGAAGTTATGAATTATCAAGCTTTGGCGAATTTATTATTTCCAGACGTGACAGAAACTCCAGAAGATTTGGAAAAAAAATATCCTGCCAGAAATCTTCCAGAACATGCTGTTGTCACAAGAATTGGACCTAGTCCGACAGGTTTTGTGCATTTGGGAAATTTATACAATGCCGTGATTGGCGAACGTCTCGCACATCAGTCAAATGGCGTATTTTATTTGCGTATTGAAGATACGGATAATAAACGCAAAGTAGACGGAGCTGTTGAAACGCTAATTCACGCAATGAATTATTTCAACGTGCATTTTGATGAAGGTGCAATAGAAAATAATCAAAATAATGGCATGTACGCACCTTATTATCAGAGACAAAGAAAAAATGTTTATCATGTGATTGCAAAATATCTCACAGAACAGGGCAAAACTTATCCTTGTTTTTTAACACCTGAAGAATTAGATGCAATTCGGGAACAGCAAACAGCAAATAAAGAGGATATTGGTATTTATGGAAAATATGCATTCGCAAATAGAAATTTAAGTTTAGAACAGATTCAGGAAAATATAGCTTCTGGTAAACCTTGGGTATTAAGATTTAAAGCAGAAGATACAAAAGAATTAATCTGTGTCGAAGATGCGATTCGTGGCAAATTAGAAATGCCAAGAAATTTCATGGATTTTGTGTTACTAAAAAGTGATGGTATTCCAACTTATCATTTTGCACATGTCGTAGATGATTATTTTATGCATTCTACACATGTAATTCGTGGTGAAGAATGGATTTCTTCTTTGCCAATGCATGTGGAATTATTTCATATTCTGCATTGGAAACAGCCAATTTATTGCCATACAGCAACACTTATGAAAATTGAAGACGGAAAAAAACGGAAATTATCAAAACGCAAAGACCCAGAACTTGCTTTGGCATATTATCAGCAGGAAGGCATTTGTCAAGACGCTGTTTGGGAATTTTTATTAACTGTCTTGAATTCTAATTTTGAAGAATGGCGTTTGGCAAATCCAGAATTGTCTTATTTAGATTTTGAATATTCGATTTCTAAAATGTCTATTTCTGGTGCATTGGTAGATTTAGATAAATTAAGAGATATTTCTAAAGAAGTGCTTAGCAGAATGTCAGCAGAAAAATTATATTCTGGTTGGCTAAACTGGTGCAAGCAATATAATTTAGAATTTGCAAAATTATTAGAAACTTATCCTGAAAGAACTATCAATGCCTTGAATGTCGGCAGAACTGCCAAAAAGCCTAGAAAAGATTTAGAAAACTGGAAACAAGCTTGCGAATTTATGAGTTTTTATTATCAGGAAAGTTTTGTATTACAAGATACTATGCCTGAAGAAATTGACGAAGAAACCAGAAAATTATGTTTTAAATTATATTTAGAAAATTATCATCATGAAGATGATTCTGTCACTTGGTTTGCAAAAGTAAAGGCTTTAACAGAACAATTAGGCTGTGCAGTCAAGCCAAAAGATTATAAGAAAAATCCAGACCAGTATAAAGGCAGTATTATTCATGTAACAAATATGTTGCGTATTGCTTTGACAGGCAGAGCAAATGCACCTGATATTTGGGAAGTCAGTCATGTATTAGGCGAAGAAATTGTTAGAAACAGATTAGAAAAATGGTTATAATTTTGTTTTAGTTAAATTAAATTTTAAGAAAGGATTAAAATTAACAAAATGAGTAAAAATAAATCTGAAAATAGAAATTTTGAGATTCCAAGACCAGAATTTCCAAAACGTGCTGTCATTACAGGCGGTATGCCTTATGGTAATAAGGAATTGCATTTTGGACATGTTGGTGGAATGTTAGTATTTGCTGACACATATGCAAGATTTTTGCGTGACAGAATCGGCAAGGAAAATGTTATTTTTGTTTCTGGAACAGATTGCTATGGTTCACCAATTGCTGAAGGTTGGCGTCAAAAAGTTGAAAAAGGCGAATTTACTGGCAGTTTAGAAGAATTTGTTTTGCAAAATCATGAAAAACAGAAAAAAACACTGGAAGCTTATGGCATTTCACCGAATTTATTTGGTGCGTCTGGTTTAGGACGTTCCAAAGAAATTCATGCCGAAGTAACAGACTGGTTTTTAAAATCGCTTTATGAAAAAAAGCAATTAAATAAATTATCTACCATGCAGTTTTTTGACGAAAAAGCAGGTGTTTTTCTAAACGGTCGTCAAGTTATCGGCAAATGTCCTGTTGAGGGTTGCCAATCTGAAAAAGGCTATGCTGATGAATGCGATTTAGGACATCAGTATATGCCAGAAAATTTAATTCATCCTGTTAGTACACTCACAGGAGAAACACCAACAATGAAACCTGTGACAAACTGGTATTTTAAATTGCGTGATTATGAAACATTAATGCTTGAATGGGTCGAAGAATTAAAAAAACGAAAAGATATCAGACCTGTTGTCTGGAAAACAATTGATGAATTTTTAAAGCCTCCTGTGATTTATATTAAACGTGAATTT
>CAMWUF010000159.1 GCA_947177375.1 uncultured Ruminococcus sp. | reverse complement strand
CGAGATCTACACCCTAGAGTTCGTCGGCAGCGTCAGATTTGTATAATAGACAGTGATAATAGGGGGATTTTTTATGGGCGTAACTGCAAAAGAAGAATTTATTCAGATTTATCAAGACAAAATTAAGCGACAAGGTTCACAGAAATTATTAGATTATCTGACAAGTGATGCAAGCGATTTTTTCACAGCTCCATCAAGCACAAGATTTCATGGCTCTTACGAAGGCGGATTGGTTCAACATAGCGTAAATGTATATCATTGTTTAGTAGATTATTTGTCCAGACCTCGCACAAAAGAGCTTTACGGCATGGATTATTCAGAAGAAAGTGTTGCATTAGTGGCATTATTGCATGATATTTGCAAATTAAATTTCTATACAGTAGATTATAGAAATACAAAAATTAACGGCAAATGGGAATCTGTGCCATATTATCGCATAGAAGATAATTTGCCATATGGACACGGTGAAAAATCTGTTTATATTATTTCAAGCTATATGCGTCTTTCAAGAGAAGAAGCATTTGCTATCAGGTATCATATGGGATTTTCTGGCATAGAAGATAAAAATACTATCGGCAGAGCATTGGAAATGTTTCCGCTTGCACTTGCTTTAAACGTTGCAGACATGGAAGCAAGTTATTATCTGGAATCAACAATCAAAAAATAAAAATCTTTTTTTCAGAATGATAGCAATCAATAGTCACAGAGGTGAATTCTATGAAGCCAAATAATAAAAATAATGGCTGGTTGACTGGAAGAATCTATTTTAATCAACAAGATAAAAGAGTAATTATTAAGAGACCACAAACTGAATTTAGCTATACAATGAATTTAGGTAATAAGTGGACATGGATATTTAGTATTATTTTTGTAATGATTATAGTGATATTGGTTAGTATTTTTTAAGCTTATAGATATATTTTTCTGAAAATGGAGAAATAAAATTAATTTTAAGGAGTATTTGCTACTATGTGGTATGAGAATGCGATTATTTATCATATTTACCCGTTAGGATTTTGTGGCGCACCTAGATTTAATGAAGGTGGCGAACCTGTCAAGAGATTAGAAAAAGTTCTTGACTGGATTGAGCATTTTAAAGAAATGAACGTTGATGCAATTTATTTCAGCCCAATTTTTGAATCTGTGGAGCATGGCTATGACACAACAGATTATAAAATGATTGATAGACGTTTAGGCGACAATGCTATGTTTAAAAATATTTGTGAAACATTGCATGAAAACGGTATTCGTGTAATTTTAGACGGTGTATTTAATCACGTTGGGCGTAAATTCTGGGCATTTACAGATATTCAGGAAAAGGGTCAGAATTCCCCTTATTGTAGTTGGTTTCAGAATTTGAATTTTGGCGGACATTCTCCTTGTGGCGACCCGTTTTGGTATGAGGGCTGGAATGGACATTATAATTTAGTAAAATTAAATCTCCAGAATCCTGATGTATGTAATTATTTATTAGATGCCGTTGGCTATTGGATGGACGAATTTAAAATTGATGGCATTCGTTTTGATGCCGCAGATTGTATTGATTTTAATTTCTTTAAGAGAATCAGAACATTCTGCAAAAGCAAAAATCCTGAATTTTGGCTGATGGGTGAAATTATTCACGGTGACTATAACCGTTGGGCAAATCCAGAAATGCTGGATTCTGTGACAAACTATGAATGCTACAAAGGCATTTATTCTTCTCATAATGATAAAAATTATTATGAAATTGATTATTCTATTAATAGACAGTCCAGTGCCAATGGTGGTATTTATAGAAATATTAAATTATATAATTTCGTAGATAACCATGATGTCAATCGTCTGGCAAGTAATTTAAATAATCCAAATTATTTATCTACTTGCTATACACTGTTATATGCAATGCCAGGTATTCCATCTATTTATTATGGCAGTGAGTACGGCATTCAAGGTGCAAAACAAGGTGGAGATGATTCTCCTATGAGACCTTGCTTAAATCTGAATGACATTCCAAATGCAAATACTGGTTTATATCAGCATATTGTAAAATTGGGCAGAATTTATAGAGCATATCCTGCAATGCGTACTGGTAGCTATAACCGTTATCATATTACAAACAGACAGCTCCTGTTTGCAAAAGAACTTGATAATCAAACAATTTATGTTGCGTTGAATTTAGATGACAATGCTTATGATATGCAATTCGGCACGCATTATAGTGCATTAGTAGATGTTCTTGGCGGTCAGCCTGTGCGTGTAGAAAATGGCAATGCCTATATTCATGTTGAACCACATTCTTCTATGATTATCGTGCATGATGATATTGTTAACAATCAGCCTGAAATGAAACCTGAACCAATTGCAGTTCCTCGTGAAATTCAAGTTGGACAGCGTTATGAATATTTTGAGGGTGGTATTTATACAGTAACGGCAATTGCAACGCATAGCGAAACTTTGGAAGAATTAATTATTTACAAGAACGATTCTGACGGTACTATCTGGGCAAGACCAAAATCCATGTTTATAGATACAGTCGGACAAACAGAACGCTTTAAATTATTAGAAAATTAATAAAAAATAATCCCCTTGCTGTGAAGCAAGGGGAATTTTTTTATTCCATTGTATTTTGATGTTCAGAATTTTCAGCGTGTTCAGAATTTTCTGTCTGGTTGTCAATTTTATTCTGGGAGTTCTGTTTATTCTTTTTCTTACTCATGATAACATAAAATCTCCTTTGTTTTTTATCAGAATGCTTTTCATTCTGACATAGCTAGTATATCCTGAAAACGAAAAACTATACATGAAAAAAATTTTTTTACTTTGGTTCAATTACAGAAGCAATTGGCTCTGTAGGTTCTTCTGTTGTTTCTGTTGCTGTGATTTCAACAGGCACAGTTGACGAAGGATTTAATATATTATCATTTCTTTGAGAAAGCATATGAAACATAGAAGCACCAATGCCAATGCCCATTGCAACACAGGCAACTGCAAATCCAAAATATTTAAAAATTGGTATTTTTGGGGCTTCTTCTACAATAAAAGTCTCTGCATCTTCTTCATGAAAATCTTTTTGATATAATTCTTGTTTCAGCCGTTCTGTCATGGCATCTGATACCTGAACAGAACGATATGCATTTTTAATTTCTTTATGCAAGTTCATGATGATTCTTCACCTCCTAATTTTTTGCGAAGTTTTTTTCTGCCTCGGCTTAAATGCTGTGCAATTGTGGTTTCTGACTGTGAAGTTAAATTTGCAATTTCTCGAATAGAATATTCTTCATAATAATATAAGTAAATTGCAATTCTGTACTTATCAGGCAAGCTCATAACAGCTTGCAATACTTGAGAATCATGTTCATCTGCTTGCGGTTGTATTATTTTTTCAAAATCAAAATCTGAACGTTTTCGTTTCCAGAAACTTCTTAAAAAATTTTTCCCTTCGTTGATAGTGACTCTTAGAAACCAAGCTTTTTCATGTGATTCATTTTCAAATGCAGGTTGCAAACGAAAATATTTAAAAAATACCTCCTGTAAAATATCTTCCGCATCTTCATGATTTTTCACAACTGTGAAAGCTGTTCTGTAAATCATATCTTTGTATTTATCCACAATTATGAATGACACGCCTGACATATGAATATTATGATTTCCCTGAATTTCAGGCGTTTGATTTTCAAATTCCTGTACGGATAGCATATCATATCCCACCTTTCTGAATGTTATTATTTTATATGTTAGTCTTTATACTTAATACAAATCAGACACTTGAAAACTGACAGAAATTTTTTATTTTTTCAAAATTCAGCATATTGCACAAAAAACATATTAATATTTAGTAAAATTAATAAAATAA
>CAMWUF010000158.1 GCA_947177375.1 uncultured Ruminococcus sp. | reverse complement strand
GTGTGATTCTGGCAACAGAAGAAGATTATTTCAAAGAATATTCTAATTATGAAATTGCAATTAAAATTGTTGAAAATGTAGAAGAAGCTGTCAATCATATTTTGAAATACAGCACACATCATTCAGAAAGTATTGTCACACAAGATATGGCAAATGCAGAATATTTCTTGAATTCTGTTGATTCTTCTGCTGTTTATGTGAATGCATCTACCAGATTTACAGACGGCGAAGAATTTGGCTTTGGTGCAGAAATCGGAATTTCTACACAAAAATTGCATGCAAGAGGTCCTATGGGATTACTTGCTTTGACAACTACGCAATATCGTATTACTGGAAATGGTCAGATTCGGAGCTGATAATTTATGAAAAGAAAAGTGCATGAAATTAATGATTTACTAAATGGTCTAGTGCCTGAAGATGAAAAATTGCCAAAAAATATATCTACTGCAAGTGAACGCTCCAGACAACATGTTGATAAAATTGTTGAAAAAATGAATCAGGAACAAGAACAAGTTATCCCTGTTCCTAAGCCAGTTTATAGCAAACCACCAAAACGGAAGAAAGTTGTTACTGCACCTGAACCTGTCAGTCATTTTTCAGAAGAACCTTCTCAAAATCCTGTTGTGCGTATGCATGACAGGCTTTTAGAAGATGCTATGCCAAAGCCAGACACAGAGCGAAAGCCAACTGCAAAAACAGACAAAAAATCTGTGAATCAATCCAGTAAAAAAAAGAAAAAAGCAATTACAGATTCTTCACAGAAAAAACCGCCTAAAAAAAATTTTCGTATTGAAATCAAAGAAGATTTGCCACCAGATATTCCGAGAGATACTCGGGTTGTTGAACAGCTTCGTCAGGAGCAATTAGAAAAAACGCTTGCGTCTGTGCCACCTAAAACACCTGAACAAATTCGCAAAGAACAAGTTCAGAAAAGAGCCGCTAAAATTCGGGAACAAATGAAAAAACAGGCGGAACATGTAAAACAAGAAGAAAGTATTATACAGGTTTCTGAACCTGAACCAGAAAATATTCAGAATTGGGAAGATGAATTATCTGAATTATCTGAAAAAAATGCGTCAGATGAATTTCAGCAAGTATTTGAAGATGTTGAAAAATTAGAAACCCCAGTTTTATCAGATATGCCTGAAATTCCTGAAATGTCATCTCAGGATACTAGCTTTTTGAAAATTACAGAAGAATTAAAAAAAGATATGCTATCTGATGAGATAGAGCCAGTTGCTGAAACTTCAAAAGAAGATTCCAAGCAACAAGCTGGATTTTTTCATAAAATTTCTGGAATGATGCAAAATTTATTTCAACGTGATGTGCAGAAAAGTGATTCTGTAATAGAACCAGAAGAAAATTCTAATTCAGAATTTTTAGAAACACAGCCGATTACGGAGGTACTAATGACACCAAAAGAAGAAAATATGCCAGATTTGAGCTTTGAACAAACTACTTTGTTGCAGACAGTTAAATTGTCAGAACAACAGGAGAAACCTGTTCAGAAACGAAAAAAGCAACAGAAAAAAACTTCTGTTGCAATCACATCAGATGTGGAAGCTGTGACAGAACAACCAAAGAAAAAAAATACATCGAAAAAATCTAAAACAAAACCAGATACGGAATCTGTGGCAGAGCAACCAAAGAAGAAAAATACATCCAAAAAATCTAAAATAAAATCAGATACAGAATCTGTGACAGAACAACCAAAGAAGAAAAATACATCTAAAAAATCTAAAACAAAACCAGATACGGAATCTGTGACAGAACAATCAAAAAAGAAAAATACATCAAAAAAATCTAAAACAAAATCAAATACGGAATCTGTGACAGAACAAGCAAAGAAAAAAAATATATCAGAAAAATCTAAAGCAAATCCAGATATTGCATCTGTTACAGAACAGCCAAAGGAATCTGTTGCAGAAGCAAAAACTGTAGCAAAAATTCCAAGACTACAGCCGAAGAAAGAAAAGAAATCTGTTGAAGAATCAGAAAAAATTGATGCATTAATATCAGATATTGAATCTGTTACAAAAAAATCTGAAACAAAGTCTGATACAGAACCAGTTGCAGAACCTGAAATTTCCATGACAAAGCCAAAAACAAAAAAGAAAGTAACTGTTTATAAAAAAATAAAAAAAGCCAAAAAACAGGAGGTTTCTGTATGAAAATTTTAGTTGCTGGAATGGGTTTGATTGGTGGTTCTATTTGCAAAGCAGTTCATGCTTATACTGACCATAGTGTTTATGGTTGGAACAGAAGCCAGAAAACTTTGCAAAAAGCACTTGATGAACATGCGATTGACGGAATTGTACAAGATGATTGCAGTCATTTTGATTTGATTATTGTTTGCTTATACCCTGATTTGGTGCGTGAATGGGTGAAAAAATATATTAAAACAATATCCGCAGGAACTATTATTATTGATGTCAGTGGTGTCAAAACAGACTTGCCTGAAGAAATGTCAAAACTTTGTGCAGAATATCAGGTTTCTTATTTGAGTACACACCCTATGGCTGGAAAAGAACGTGCTGGATTTGATGTTTCTGATGAAGGTTTATTTCAGGGGGCAAATTTTATTATCACGCCTTTAGAAAATACGCCAAAACATGTGATTGCAGAAGTCAAAAATTTTGCTCATCAAATTGGATTTCGTAGATTTGTTATCACAACACCTGAAATGCATGACAGAATGATTGCTTATACTTCACAGCTTGCACATGTGGTTTCCAGTGCTTATGTGCAAAGTCCTGTATTAGAATTGGAAAGCGGTTTTTCAGGTGGTAGTTTTCATGATATGACTAGAATTGCCACTATGAATGAGGATATGTGGACAGGCTTATTTATGGAAAATAAGGCTAGCTTAATGCAGGAAATAGATATTTTAATTGCGAATTTGCAGAAATATAGAACTGCATTGTCTGAAAATGACGAAAAAGCAGTTTATGATTTAATTCAGGACGGAAGATTTAAAAAAGAAAAAAATTTGCAAAATCGTAGAAATTCACCGTCTGTGATTGATTTGACAAAGAAAAAAATTTGAAATTAATAGCAAGAAATGAGGATTTGTGATGAATAAAGCAAAATCAGTAAAAATTACAATTGGAATTATCATTGCAATTTTAGCTGTAATTCTGGTGCTGGATGCGGCAACGATTGTGCCAGCAGGTCATACAGGCGTTGTTATCACACTGGGAGAAGTTTCTAAAAGCTTTGATGAAGGATTTCATTTGAAAGTCCCGCTTGTGCAAGATGTGCAAGTAGTTTCTAATAAAATTCAAGTATATGAATCTCCTGCTTCTGCTGTGTCAAAAGATTTACAAACAGTAAGCAGTACAATTGCTGTAAATTACCGTTTGGTAGCAAATAAATCTGCTGAAATGTATCAGAATGTCGGGACAGATTATGAAACGATTTTAATTACTCCCGTTGTGCAGGAATGCATGAAATCTATTACTGCAAAATATACAGCAGAAGAATTAATCACAGAACGTATGACGGTTGGAGAAGAAGTAAAACAAGATTTAGATTTTAAATTAAATGATTATGGAATTTATATTGAAAAATTTAATATCGTCAATTTTGATTTTTCAGAAGAATTCAATGCCGCTATTGAAGCAAAACAAGTTGCAGAACAGAATTTGTTAAAAACACAAACAAAACAAAAACAGCAAATTGTAATTGCAGAAGCAGAAGCTGAAAAAAAAGTCATTGCTGCCAATGCAGAGGCAGAAGCAATTCTGACAAAAGCTCAGGAACAGGCTGATGCAAATAAATTAATTGAAGAAACACTGACTGATAAACTTCATGTGTATAATCAAATTGATAAATGTAACTGAGCACTAACTAATACACATCTGACG
>CAMWUF010000157.1 GCA_947177375.1 uncultured Ruminococcus sp. | reverse complement strand
ATTTTTATCAATTTGTCAACGAATTTTAAAAAAAATATGCTACAATGCAAATGATGATTTTTTTGCTTAAAATTTCAAAAATCGTGAATTTCGCTATAAAAAAACAACATAATTCGCTTAAAATAACAATATTATCAAAAAGAAAACAATTTGTTACTAGATTGTAACTTATTATTCATTTATTTGTGACGGGAAATGTGTTATACTAGAAATTAGACCATAAAGATTAGGCAAAAAATTAGAAATAGAGAACTTAGTTAGAAAGGAATGACACGCTTTGCAAGATGAAAAAGAATTAGGACAGGATGGAAAAAAGAACGGAAAAAAATTAGATGTTTCCAAAATGTCCGCAGCAGAAATTTTAGAGGCTGTCGGGGTAGCTGAACCACTGACAGAAAGTTTAGTACATGCAAGTAAGGCAAAGCAAAAAACAAGTGAGCCAGCATCTTCTCCAGTACAGGAAACTGTAACAGAGAATGCAGGAGAGGATATTCAGAAAAGAATTGCCGAAATTCGAAAGGAAAAACAAGCAAAATTACGTCAGGCACAGGAAAAATTAAATTCCGAACAGCAAGGTAGTCGTGAAATGCCGATTTCACAACCGCCGTTAGAACCTGCACCAGTTTCAGAAAAAAATGCAAAAAAAGTTCGTGTAAAAGCGGTTGCAATTTCAGAGCCAGTCGAACCAGAAGAACCAGTGTTACAAGAAAATTTGGAAGAACCTGAAATTGAAGAAGAATATGATGAATATGATGAATATGATGAAATAGAAGATTCTGAAATAGTGCCTGAGAAAAAATCATCAAAAAAGAAATCTAAGAAAAAAAATAAATCAAAAGATATCGGAAAAATAGCTGTGATGTTGGGAGTTATCGGAGCAGGTGTATTAATTCTTGCATATGTGATTGGTGCATTGTGTTATCAAGAAAAATTTCTCCCAAATACCTATATGAACACAGTTTCTGTTTCAGGTATGACAAAAGATGAAGCAGAACAAGCTTTACTAGATGCAAAAAAAGTAGATGATTTAACTTTAATCACACCAAAGGGAGAGCAAGTTGTTTTCTCTGCACAGGATTTCAAAGCAGAATATAAAATTGCTGCTGGTACTTTTAATGAAGCAACGAGTGAAAGTAATTTTAACTGGGTAGCAAAATTATTTACAAGTTCTGAATATCCTGTAAAATATGAATATATTTATTCAGAAGATGATTTAAAAAATTTAATTGCAAATTATGATTGGGGTAAGGAAACGTCACAGAATGCTAAAATTATTCGTTCTGATTCTGGAAATTTTGAAATTCAGCCTGAAACAGTCGGTGATAAATTTAATGTTGATACCCTGATGACATATATTGGAAAACAGTTAGAAGCTGGTGAATCAAAAATTACGATGCAAGAATCTGGGTGTTATGAAGCATACAAAGCAAAAGTGACTGCCGAAGATTTACAAGATGATTTGGAAGTATATAACAGTTATGCAAATTGTAATATCACATATGATTTTGATGACAGAAAAATTACACTTGATAGTGATACCGTGATTAGTTGGTTACTAACAAAGCCAGACGGTTCATTTATTACAACTTCTGGACATGATATTCCTTTAGATGAAGAAAAAGTGACAGAATTTGTTGCCAATATGGCACAGGAAACTGACACTTTTGGCAAAGACCATGAATTTTATGCAACAGTTGACGGCTGGATTACTGTTCCATGGACAAAAGCAAGTTGTTATGGCTGGCAAATTGACAGAGATGAAACTGTGGTGCAGTTAAAAGAATTAATTGCAAAAGGTGAGGCTGTCACAGTTGAGCCAATTTACACAGCATGGGGGAAAGGATATACCCGTAAAACTGATGATATTGGAACGACATATATTGAAGTAGATATTTCTGAACAGCATATGTGGTATTATAAAGATAATGTTGTCATTATGGATTATGATTTTGTATCTGGTACGGAAACAGATTCTAGCCGTAGAACACCCAGAGGCGTTTGTCAGATTGTTGGTCATATGAACGGCAAAACGTTAGGCACATATGCTGTGCAGGGCTATGAAACATGGGTGGATTACTGGATGCCATTTAATTATTTAGGCTGTGGTTTTCATGATTTGTCAAGAGGTGCTTATGGTGGTTCTATTTATATGTACAACGGGTCACATGGTTGTTTAAATATGCGTCATTCAGAAGCAGCAAATTTATATTCTGAAATTTTTGACGGTTTGCCTGTCATTGTGCATGATTAAGTAATAATTATATAACTGTTGCATTGTCGGATTCACAATGCAACAGTTTTTTTATTTAATCATTAAAAAATACTTGCAATTCTGGCTGGAATATGCTAAAATAAGTATAATATTAAAATTTAAATATAAGGAGTATGAAACAATGAAGTTAGGCATGGTAGGACTTCCGAATGTCGGAAAAAGTACGTTATTTAATGCATTAACAAATGCAGGGGCGCAATCGGCAAATTATCCGTTTTGTACGATTGAAAAAAATATCGGTGTGGTATCTGTACCAGACAGCCGTTTGAATTATCTGGCAGATATGTATCAACCTGATAGCTTTAAGCCAGCAACTCTGGAATTTGTAGAT
Organism: uncultured Ruminococcus sp.; assembly: GCA_947177375.1. GTDB lineage: Bacteria > Bacillota > Clostridia > Oscillospirales > Ruminococcaceae > UBA3855. Next base: position 1,273 of record CAMWUF010000157.1, on the reverse strand, counting down.
ATTGCAGGACTTGTCAAAGGTGCATCTAAAGGTGAGGGATTGGGTAATAAATTTCTTGCAGATATTCGGAAAGTTGATGCAATCGTACATGTTGTGAGATGCTTTGAAGATATGGATATTATTCATGTGGATGGCAGTATTAATCCAGCAAGAGATATTGAGACAATTAATTTAGAATTAATTTTTGCTGATTTAGAAATGGTTCAGCGTAGAATTGACAGAGCTAAAAAATTATTAAAAGGCGATAAGAAAGCCCAAATTCAAGTTGATTTTTTCGAGCGTTTGGCAAAGCATTTAGAGGACGGAAAATCTGCCAGAAGTTTTGAAATCACAGAAGATGAACAGGCATTTATGCATGATACGCCGTTATTATCTGCAAAACCAGTGATTTATGCGGCAAATTTATGTGAAGCGGATTTTACAGGAAATCTGGAAAAGCAAGTGCATTTTCAAGCTGTAAAAGCGATTGCAGAAGAAGAAAAATCTGCTGTATTGCCGATTTGTGCGCAGACAGAAGCAGAAATTGCAGACATGAATGATGAAGATAAGGCGATGTTTTTAGAAGAATTAGGTCTGGAAGAATCTGGTTTAAACAGAATTATTCAGACAGGTTATAGCTTATTAGGCTTGATTTCGTTCTTAACAGCAGGAAAACAGGAAGTCCGTGCATGGACAATTACAAAAGGCACAAAAGCACCACAAGCCGCTGGAAAAATTCACACAGATTTTGAAAAAGGCTTTATTCGTGCTGAGATTGTCGCATTTTCAGATTTAGAAAAATGTGGCAGTATGAGTGCCGCAAGAGAACAGGGATTATTGCGTTTAGAGGGCAAAGAATATATTATGCAAGATGGTGATATTGTTGAGTTTAGATTCAATGTCTGAAAAATTTGAAAAATCTGAATTATTAAAAAAAGCAAGAGAAGCACAGCAATATGCTTATTGCAAATATTCTGAATTTCCAGTTGGAGCTGCTTTATTAACAGAATCAGGTGAAATTTACACAGGTTGCAATATAGAAAATGCTAGTTATTCATTGGGAATTTGTGCGGAACGTGTGGCGTTTGCAAAGGCAATTTCAGACGGACATCATAAATTTAAAGCAATTGCAATTATTGGCGGAATTCACACAGAAAAAAATTGTCCGCCATGTGGTGCATGTCGGCAGTTTATGGCAGAATTTTGTGATGATGAGTTTAAAATTTATCTTGCAGAAAAAACAGTTAGATTAAAGCAATTATTTCCAGAGCGTTTTGTATTATAATTATAATAG
>CAMWUF010000156.1 GCA_947177375.1 uncultured Ruminococcus sp. | reverse complement strand
GTTATAATATTATAATTAGATAATAATCAAAAATAAAAAAGGAGCTGAATTTAAAAAAATGCTGAAAAGTATGACTGGATACGGTCGGGCAGAGGAGAAAAAAGACGGCAGGGATATTCTGGTAGAAATTAAATCTGTCAATTCAAGATATTTAGAACAAAATATTCGTATCAATAGAAATTATAGTTATTTGGAAGAAGATTTAAAATCTCTTGTGAAATCCAAAGCTGCCAGAGGTAAATTAGAAATTGTAGTCTCTATTACACTATTAGAGGGCAAGAAAGCAGATATTCATGTGAATGAAGAAATTGTAAAAGGCTATCTGAATGCGATGTCAGAATATAATCAAAAACAAGAATATTCTTATCGTTTAGCAATGGACAAAGAAGATACTCTATGTGCAGGACACATGCATTGGGCAAGTCTGTTACAATTGCCAGATATTTTCCGTGTGGAAAAAGCAGAATATGATGAGGAAGAACTTCGTCAAGATGTTCTCACGGTTGCAGAACAAGCTTTAAATGCATTTGTTGCCATGCGTGAAACAGAGGGAGAAAAACTTGCAGAAGATATCCAAAATCGTTTGCAATCTATTTTGGAACAAATTAAAATCATAGAACAAGAAGCTCCAAATTTAACGGAAAAATACAGAGAACGACTTTTTGCAAAATTATTAGAATTATTAGGTAACACAGGCATTGATGAACAGAGAATTTTAACAGAAGCGGCTATTTTTTCTGAAAAAACGGCTGTTGATGAAGAAACTGTTCGTCTAAGAAGTCATTTATCCCAAATGAATGCTTTATTGAAAACAAGTGGTAGTATTGGCAGAAAATTAGATTTTATTGTACAAGAAATGAATCGTGAAGTCAATACAATTGGTTCTAAAATTCAAGATGTAACGATTACTGCAATTGTTGTAGATATGAAATCTGAAATTGAAAAAATTCGGGAACAGATTCAAAATATTGAATAATTTATAATTAAATTTATTATTTTTTAAGAGGTGTTTACATGAAAAAAGGGCTTTTAATTGTTGTTTCTGCACCATCAGGCTGTGGAAAAGGCACAATTTTGAAGCAAATTCTCAAAGATGAAAAATATTATTATTCTGTATCAGCGACGACCAGAAAACCACGTGAGGGCGAAATTGACGGTGTGCATTATTGTTTTCTGAGTCATGAACAGTTTGAAAACTTGATTGCAGAAAATGCATTTTTAGAGTATGCGTCTTATTGTGGAAATTATTATGGAACACTTAGAAAACCCATTGAAGAAAATCTTTCCAATGGACATCATGTCATTTTAGAAATTGAAGTCAATGGTGCTATGCAGATTAGAAAACTTTGTCCAGAAGCAAAATTTATTTTTATTGCTCCTCCGAGTCTGGAAGTTGTGAAAGAACGCTTAGAACACCGTGGCACAGAATCATCGGAAATGATTAATCAACGTTTGCAACAAGCCGAAGAAGAATTAAATTGTAAAAATCAATATGATTATTGTATTATCAATGATGTTTTACAAGAGGCTATTGCAGATTTTAAATCTGTTATTCGTGCGGAAGAATTAAAAATTCAAAACGCATAATTATTATTTTCAGGAGGTTTTTTATTATGTTAAGACCAGCACTTACACAAATGATTACAAAAAATGAGAGTTGCTATTCTCTTGTGATTGGTGTTGCTAAGAGAGCCAGAGAAATTGCTGATGAGCTTTATAAAAACAATGAAGTGTTAGAAGAAAAGCCAGTGAAAACAGCTGTTGATGAATTTGCAAGAGGCGAATATAAAATTATTGAAGCATCAACAGATGATAAAATTATTTTGCAATAATGCCTGCTGTTGCATTCGTTGCAGTGCATGTAGGTTCTGCATATTCAGCAGATATTTTATATCGTTATGAAATTCCGCAGGAAATTTCCTGTAAAATTGGTTGCAGAGTGCATGTGCCGTTTGGAAAAGCCAATCGTAATGTGATTGGCTTTGTCATGGAAATAACATCTGAACAAGTTCAGAATTTAAAAGCAATTATATCTGTGCTGGATGATGAACCTGTATTAAATCAGGAACAAATGCAATTAGTCTACTGGTTACGTGAGAATACGTTCTGTACGTATTATGATGCGATTAAGGCAATTTTGCCGTCTGCTGTGATAAAAAAAACATCTGGACGTACTAAAAAAAAATCTAAGTCTATTAAAATTCTAGAAAATACAGAAAATTTACCTGAATTAGTACTTTCTGATGAACAACAAAAAGCATATCAAATCATTTCACCGTGTCTGGAAACAAGCAAGCCTGCATGTTTTTTATTAAAAGGTGTCACAGGTAGTGGAAAAACTTCTGTATTTGAAGCATTGGCAGAAAAAACACTTGCATTAGGAAAGTCAGTTTTATTATTATTGCCTGAAATTGGCTTAACACCACAGACTGTACAAAAATTTCAGATGCGTTTTGGTAATCGTGTTGCATTAATGCATAGCAGACTTTCAGACGGTGAACGGCGATTATCTTATGAACGTGCAAGAACAGGTGATGCAGATTTTATCATTGGCACAAGAAGTGCTGTTTTTGCACCGTTACAAAATATTGGTTTAATTATCATGGACGAAGAAGGCGAACGTTCTTATAAATCAGAATCTGCTCCCCGTTATGATACAATTGAAGTTGCAAAACAGCGTTGCCGTTATCATGGGGCAGTATTGCTTCCAGCTTCGGCAACGCCAACCATTGAGAGTTATTATAATGCGAGAAAAAATATTTATCAGCTTGTGGAATTAAAACAGCGTTATGGTAATATCTCATTACCAAAGGTTGAAACAATTGATATGAAATCAGAGCGTGAAGCTGGAAATCATTCTGTTTTTAGTCGCAGATTATTTGAAGCAATTCAGGAAAATTTAAAAAAAGGCGAACAGAGTATATTATTATTAAATCGCCGTGGCTATCATACAATTATTAGTTGCTGTATTTGTAATAAGCCTGTTTATTGTGAAAATTGCTTAATCCCGATGACATGGCATAAACCAGATAATTTATTACATTGTCATTATTGTGGATTTTCTAAGCCTGTACCAGAAACATGTCCGTCCTGTAATGGAAAAAAACTTCGCAGAATGGGCTTTGGTACACAACGTTTGGAAGATGAATTGTCTGCAAGATTGCCAAAAGCCAGAATTTTACGCATGGACGCTGACACAACAAGCAAGAAAAATGCATATGAACAAAATTTTGAAGCATTTCGTAATGGTGAATATGACATTATGCTAGGAACACAAATGATAGGCAAGGGCTTAGATTTTCCAAATGTAACGCTTGTTGGTGTTGTATCTGTCGATAAAGCGCTTTTTTCAGGAGATTTCCGAAGCTATGAACGGACATTTAGTCTTGTGACACAAGTTGTTGGCAGAAGTGGCAGAAGTGAAAAATCAGGTTGTGCTATTTTGCAGACATTCCTGCCAGAACATTATGTGCTTAGATTATCAGCAGAACAAAATTATGAAGCTTTTGTAAAAGAAGAACTTGCATTGCGGAAAGTGTTATTATTTCCGCCGTATTGTGATATTTGTGTTGTGAATTTTACAAGTGACAAAGAAGAATTAATTTCTATTGGAGCAGAAAAATTTGCAAAGTGTATGCAAGAAGTGTTAGCAAATTATTCTGAAAAAATTCCCTTGCGTATGTTAAAACCTACACCTTGTACATATGAAAAAATGAATGGCAAGTATCGTTGGCGAATGATTTTAAAATGCAAAAATACCCATGCATTTCGGCAGTTTATGAGAAATACACTTGAAATATCTGCGAAAATGAAAGAAGTTGCAAAAATTCATATCTATGTGGATATGAACGGAAGTATTGGTATATAGTATGTATAT
>CAMWUF010000155.1 GCA_947177375.1 uncultured Ruminococcus sp. | reverse complement strand
CAACCACCGCCAAAGCCTACAAATCCACCATCACCGCCAAAGCCTACAAATCCACAACCACCGCCAAAGCCTACAAATCCACCATCACCGCCAAAGCCTACAAATCCACTGTCACCGCCAAAGCCTACAAATCCACCGCCACCGCCAAAACCCACAAATCCACAACCACCACAAAAACCAATCAATCCACCACCACAACCAAAAAATACATTAGAAAATTCAGAATCTGAAATAATGCCTGTTATGGCACAGTCTGCTGAGCCAGATATAACAGAAATTCATGAAGAATTAGCTCCAGAAGAATTAATTCCAGAGCCAAAACTTGAATTAGAACCAGAGCCAATTATTGAATATGAAGAACCTGTTTTGCCAGACTATATTCAACCAGTTAAGCCTGTTTTGCCAAAAGAATGGACTGCACAAGAAGCTTATGAACAACGTAACACTGCTGAGGGAAAACTCTATATTGTTGCCTCAACAGCAGATAGTGCATATCCTGTACCTGATGCAAGAGTGACAATTTATAGCCAGATTGGCGACAAAACAATGTTAAATTATATTTTAAAAACAGATGAAAGCGGTTTAACTCCTATTATAGCATTACCTGCACCGCCTGCGAATTTGTCACAAGAGCCTGAAAATATAAAACCCTATGCAACTTATAATATAAAAATTTATGCAAACGGTTATTTCAGAGAAGAAGCAAAAGATGTGCCAGTATTTGCTGGAATCACGTCAAGACAAGTATTTCAAATGATACCATTGCCATTAGCAATTAGTGAAGATTTAGAAACAATTGAATTGCCCTCACAGGCTGAACCAGTCTAAAAGGAGGTGAAATTTTGCTCACAGGTGAACCATTTATACCCAGAGAAATTACAGTGCATTTAGGCGCACCAGATGAAAATGCAGCAAATGTTACACTTTCGTTTCCTGATTATATCAAAAATGTTGCTTCCAGTGAAATTTATCCTACATGGCCAGAAACGGCTTTAAGGGCAAATATTTACGCAATTGTGTCTTTTGCCTTGAATCGTGTCTATACAGAATGGTATCGGTCAAGAAATTATCCATTTGATATTACAGCTGTGACACAGTATGACCAGAAATTTATTGAAGGTCGTGAAATTTATGATAATATTTCGCAATTAGTAGATGAATTATTTGATGACTATATCAGACGTGATGGCAATATTGAGCCTTTATTTGCAGCATTTTGTAATGGTACGACTGTTACATGCAGTGGCTTGTCACAATGGGGAACAGTAGATTTAGCAAATCAAGGGCTTTTGCCCTACCAGATATTGCAATATTATTATGGAGATGATATTACGATTGTGAAAGATGCACCAGTTAAGGCAGCAACACATTCTTATCCAGATGAAGTACTTGCCCCAGGGTCTTCGGGGGGAGCTGTACAAATTATGCAAATTCAGTTAAATAGAATTTCCAGAAATTATCCAGCGATTCCCAAAATTCCAGATGCAAATGGTACTTATGATTCTGCAACAGAATCTGCTGTCAGAGAATTTCAGAAAATTTTTAATCTGCCTGAAACAGGTGTCATTGACAAAGCAACCTGGTATAAAATAGAATATATTTATACTAGTGTCAAGCATTTGGCAGAATTAGATTCAGAGGGTATTACAATAGAAGAACTTCCGTTTCAGTTTACAGAAAATCTTGTACCAAATATGCGGAATGAACAAGTACGGGGATTACAATATTTTCTTGCTGTTGTGGGGGCTTATTATGAATCTGTACAGCCGATAGAAATTACAGGGATTTATGACCAACAGACAGAAGATTCTGTAAAATCTTTTCAAAGAGTATTTGGCTTATCGCAAACAGGTGTTGTCGATGAAACAACTTGGGATTTAATTTTCAGAGCCTATGCTGGTATTGTGGAATCTATTCCAGTCGATGTTGCAGAATATATTCCTGTTCCTTATCCTGGGAATGTCATGCAGGAAGGTGTGACAAGTGAATATATCAGAATTTTGCAGGAATATTTAAGCTTTATTCATGAAACAATTCCAGAAATTCCTGCTGTCAGAAATACTGGTTATTTTGGACCTTTAACAAGAGCTTCTGTGATTGCCTTTCAAAGATTTTCAGGTTTGCCTGAAAATGGTGTCGTAGGTGTTGTGACATGGGACGCTATTGGAGGATTATATTCTGATTTACGTTTTGGCTATGGAAAACGTCCTTATCAATCTCCTGGTTATACAATCACTGGTTAATTTCAATAGAAAAAAGGAGTAAATTTATGGCTTACACTGAAGAACAGAAAAAATTACATATTCAGGAATTACAAAGATATTTATATGTTATTTCTTGTTATGATACCAGAATTAATCCCATGATTCCAAATGGTGTTTATGATAGCAAGACAATACAAGCTGTCAAGAGTTTTCAGAAAATTTATGGTCTTACAGAAACAGGTGAAGTCAATGAAACGACTTGGAAAAAAATTGTCACTGTATATAAAAGCTTAGTTGATACTGCACCAAAGCCATTAAATGCTTTTAAAGATAAAAATACGGTTGTGCGTTCTGGTGATAATTGTTTTACAGTTATTATTATTCAAGCGATTTTATTTTCAGTTTCAAAACAATATACAAATGTCCCTGATGTGCAGGTCACAGGGGAATATGATATTCAGACAGAACAAGCTGTGCAAATTTTCCAAAAAATGTGTGCATTACCAGTAACAGGAAATGTTGACTGTGAAACATGGAATATACTTGCACAAATTGGCTGTGATTTGTAATTAAAAATATATCCCTGCTTTTATAAAAAAAGCAGGGATAATATTATGCAAATATAGATTTTTATAATGTTCCACGTGGAACGTTATAATTATTTCTGCAAAAATGTTCTACGTGGAACGTTGTAATTATTTCTGCAAAAATGTTCCACGTGGAACGTTATAATTATTTCTGCAAAAATGTTCCACGTGGAACATTGCAATTATTTCTGCAAAAATGTTCCACGTGGAACATTCTTATTAGTCATTCTTAATCAATGGAATACGAATTTGATATTCTATATAATCTTCAAATTGCATTTTTTTAGAATCTGCTGGAATCCCTGCTGCTTGCATAGTTTCAACTGCTTTCTGAATGGTATTTGTAAATAATCTCACATCTCGGAATAAAACACTTCTTTTGCGGAAATTTTCTTGTTCCCTGACTTTTCCTAATTTTTCTTCAATAAATTGTTCCGTTTTTTCGACATTTAAGCCTAGTTTCGTGACTTTTTCTAATACTGCCATACGTTCTTCAGGACTTGCTAATTTTAATAATGCCCTTGCATGACGTTCTGTCAATTTGTTTTCAAGAATATAATTTTTTTCTTTTTCTGTTAATCGCAAAAGTCTTAATTTATTGGCAACAGTACTTTGTGCACGCCCTAATTGCATAGCAGCGTCTTCTTGTGTCATGCCATAGTATGTAATTAATTTTTCCAATGCAGCTGCTTCTTCAAAATAATTTAAATCCTGTCGCTGAATATTTTCAACCAGTGCCAGAATCGCAGAGTTTCTGTCATTAATTTCCATGACAATGCAAGGCACACAGCGTAATCCTGCAAGTTTTGCCGCACGCAGACGGCGTTCTCCTGCAATTAATTCATATTCACTGCCACATTGGCGAACTGTCAAAGGCTGTAAAATACCATTTTGCCGAATGCTATCGGACAAAGCACGCAATTCCTCCAATTGAAATAGCACCCTTGGCTGATGAGGATTTGGACGAATATCTTCTGTATGAAGATATAAAATTTTCTGTTCTGTCTGTCCCTCCAATTTAGAAAATTTTTCTTTTGTGGGTGTAAAAATTCCAGACATAAAAATACTTCTCCTTTCAAATTGTTCTGATTAAAATTAATTTC
>CAMWUF010000154.1 GCA_947177375.1 uncultured Ruminococcus sp. | reverse complement strand
ATGTAAAATTCTTTACAAAAATTAATGATAGAATTTCCTATTATGATAATTTTTTTGATTTTTACTTAAATTCAGATAACACAAAAAGACCGTTTTGCAACAGCCTTTTTTCAAATATTCAAGCCAGTAGGCTTTTAGAAATCTACAACAACAATTTTTTATATTTTTTCCATTGTTCAGCAAGAACCATTAACTCGCCTGGCGTACGATAATACAACGGGTGAAGAGAGTTATTCAAAATCGTTTCAAAATGTAAATTTTCTATTGCTTCAATTTCTTCGTCCGTCAATTAGTATCCTATTGGACGTACTGGAGGTTCGATTTCTTCACATTGATTTTTGTTTGTGTCGCTTTGCTCTGGTTCATCAAGTTTTTCTTCCAAATGTTCCACGAGTGCCAGATAACTCTGCAATTCTTCGTCTGTAAATTTATCTTTTGTTTCTTGCTTACTTTGCCAGCTTTTGAATTTCTGCTTTTCTTTATCTTCTAAAATCCATTTGCGGATAGTTTCAGCATTGTTTTTGTACCATCTGTTATGTTCTACACTATAGTTGTCCGTTCTCTGAATGTAGTCTCTTACAACTTCTTCTCCGAAATCACTTACCAAATTAGCAAATTCTTCATCTGTCAATCTAACTCGACCACTTTCGCCATATTTTTTCTTAGCTGGTTCAGACGGCTTTTTAGGTGTAAGTTTTTTTGCTTTGGGTTCAGGTTGTGTATTTGATTGTTTTTCTGCTACAGGTTTACTAGCTTTACAATTTCTCTTTGGTGGTAAAACTGGGTGAATAATAAATGATGTGGTTTCAGTTGGATTTTTTCTTTCTGCTATCTGTACTAAGCCTAATTCAACTAAACGATTTTTTGCATTAATCGCACTTTGATGACAACAGTTAAGCTCTCTTTCAATGGCAGTATTTGACATCTGTACAGTGTTAGTTCCGTCCCATCTGTCTAACAGCGTCATATGTAGATTTTCTGCTGTTCTTGTGATTTTCCTGTTTCGTTTCACTTGTCTGGCACATCTGTTCCAAGATTTATCTTCCACTACTAATTGCATAAAAATTCCTCCTAATTTTTTTTCAAAAAACACTTGACAATCAGGAGAAAATATGCTATACTATTAATGAATTGATGAATAGTATAGGGCGGTTTCTCCTGTCCTATAGCAAGAAGCCCTCCTGATTGTTTGTTTGATTTTTCTGCAACTTCATTCTAACATATCAAGGGGCTTTTTGTCAACCCTTTTTTAAAATTTTTTTCAAAATTATGTAAAAAAAATCCGTTCAGTGCAGAACTGGGCGGATTTTTTGTATTATATCAGAAAATATTGCTGTTCAAATTTTTTAATCACTTGCTTGATACCAAAATCAAGCCTGGTATCACAGAATTTTTTAATATGTTCTGGAATAAATTTGTAAAATACTTGTGCAATTCCGCCAGCAATGCAAGCCATTGTGTCAGCATCTCCGCCCAAAGAAATCGCATTTCTAATTGCACTTTCATAATCATGTGAATCTAAAAAACAAACAATTGCAGGCGGTACAGAATATTCTGCATAGCTATCAAATTGATAATGATTTCTAATATCCTGTATTTGATAATCTAAATTAAATTTAAATGTTTCAGAAATAAATTTTTTAATTTCAGATTTGCTTGCATGATGTTTTGCAAGATAGACTGCACTTGCAACAGCTTGTGCGGATTGAATGGCTTTTTTGTGGTTATGCGTGTAGAAACAACTTGCTTTTGTCTGTAATAATACTTGTTCTAAGCTTTCATAAGCCAGTCCAATTGGCACAACACGCATTGCACCGCCATTCCCAAAGCTTTTTTGTTTTGAGGGATAAGCCGTTTTTTCCTTTGCCCATTCTGTGAACATCATTCCATAACCTGCATGTGGAAATCTGAAATAATAATTTTTATATTGCATGGCATATTCTAAAGCACGGTTTTTCATATTTATTTTTTTAATCGGCTCTGGATTTAATAAAATTGCTTGACATGTTGCAGTTGTTAAAACGCTGTCATCTGTAAAATTAGAATCTTTGTGAAATATAAAATCATAATTTTTTGTGCAGTGAATTTCATAATAAGAGCCTATTATATCACCATAAATTGCACCAAACATACTTAATGCCCCTTTGGAATTCTGTTTAATTCATTTTTTTCTGTTTTCAAATCTGCATGTAATAAATCTATTGCTATAATTGCTAAAGGCAAGATTGCAAACCAAATGCCCTTGCCTGCAAATTGGTGACAAATGATTGTAGCAGTTGTTCCGCCTGCAACAAAAACAGCCAGCATTGCAATATAAAATCCCATACGTTTGATATCTGTGATACTTTTATGACGAATGCCTTTTGTAAAAAATACACCAACTTGTCTTAAATGATTGGTACAGAAAGTCGTTGCCATAGGAACACCATCTGCTTGCCGAAATGTATTATATTGCATAGAAGCAATAAAATTAATGGCAACTTGTGAAATCTGATAAGGTGCAGAATCTGGAATAAAGCCTAATATAAATATCACAAGAATTTCGATAATAATCAATAACGTATCCCAACGAATCAAATGAAAATGTTTAATTCCATCAGCAACAGCTTCTGAAACAACTGCACCTAAAAAATATGCAGTGATGGGAATACATAAATAGCTTGCTTGTTTCCAGTCTCCTGAACCTAATGACATGGCTAATAACACAAAATTTGCTGTCTGGGCGTTGCAGAAAACACCACCTCTGACAGAATATGTATAACCGCCGAAAAATCCGCCTACAAAAGTCAAACATGCTAAAACATACCAACGTTCGCATTCTAAAAATTTTTTCTGTGTGACTTCATGATGTATCATAAAAAATTACTCCTAATATAGCATAGCATTATTTTTTATATTTTGCCCACAATTTTTTAATCCAGCCTAATACAATGCCAACCATGAGTGCGGCAATGACTGTACCTAAGCCAACACTGCCTAAATTATGTAATAATAGCAAACAAGTTACAAGCGAAACAATAACCATAGTGACATCAAATGCAACTTTGACTTTTGAAAATTCTATATGTAGCGTATCAGAAACAGCTTGCATAACGCCTTCGCCAGCAAGTGGCATAACATCTGCTGGAAGATATAAAAAAATGCCAATGGCAACAAGAATGACACTAATTAAAATCATAATAATTCTAATCACAAAATTATCTGTTGCAGGAATATTTTCTGCGAGAGAATTACAAAAAGTCGTAAAATAACCGAAAATTATCCCAACAGGGAGCTGTAATAAAGATTTTAATTTAAAATTTTTTCTTAAAATTAAAATCTGTATGATAATTAATACAGCATGAAATAAAATAGTTGCTTTTCCCATTTCAATTCCCCAGCAGACTGTCATTGTATAGGGAATAGAACTGACAGGCGACACGCCTAAATTAGATTTGACAGAAATTGCAATCCCGATTGTCATAATAAATAATCCTAAAAAATAGCATACCAAACGGTTTGCAAAACTTCTTTGATTTTGCATAACAATCGACCCTTTCAAATAAAATTTTTTCATATTTTCTAATTATTATTATAATACTGGTCATTCTATTTGTCAAGTAGGTGAGAAATTAGCATAGTATTGCAAAATCAGGCATATAATTTGTCAGAATCGTCAGAAAAGGAGGTTATATTCATGTCGGATTCGTTATCTGAACTTGCAAAAAAATATCGTGAAGAAATGTTAAGAATGTATAGTAATAGACCGACTTCGCCGCCAAAGCCTACAAATCCACCGCCACCGCCAAAGCCTACAAATCCACAACCACCACAAAATCCTACAAATCCACCGTCACCGCCAAAACCTACAAATCCACCATCACCGCCAAAGCCTACAAATCCACAACCACCGCCAAAGC
>CAMWUF010000153.1 GCA_947177375.1 uncultured Ruminococcus sp. | reverse complement strand
GTTCTTTATAATTGTAGACTTTGTTATCAGGGGTATCTTTTTTACACTGATTATTCGCCTTTTCTTCTAATGATATAGACGGATTAGAGGCTACAATAAATTTTTGTGGTAAATTTGTAGAAATGCGTGAAGATCCTATTTCTTTTTCATTTGCAATGATTATTACTTTTATTTTTTGACATTCAACATATGAGTTTATAATACCTAAAACTTCATTTATTTCCATTTCTGTTCTTTCGAGATCGTCAAAAATGATTATCATTTTGCTTTTATCAAAATCTATTTGATCGATGAAGTTAACTAAGTTTTCCGACTCAAATCCCATTCGTTTCCACACGGCATCAACTAGATTTGGTGAAAATTTGAGTAGTTTTGATGGTATTTTAAAATTTTTATCTTTTATTTTAAATTCTCTATTTTCAACTAATTTTAGCAGCATTTCTTTCTGTAATTCAGATATTACTTGTTCAGATGATTGAACACCGTAGAGAGAATATCGGATAACGATGTAATCTTTTAATTCATTCAAGAGCATATTTTCAACAAAATAGGTTTTACCGACTCCCCATTCCCCATTAATCATTACAGCTTGCGTGTAACGAGAATCTTTAATATAGTCTGCTATAATCTTAGTTTCTTTTTTTAAATACATACTAACACCTCCAAGAATATCATTAAATGTAGACCTATATAATCTTATTATACTACTTTTCTATTTTTATTTGAATCTAAATGATAAGCATTTTGTTTGTTTATTTCTTCCGTTATTTATCTAATGAATAAGAGCATTATAGTGCATTGGATACTTATTGTCCAGTTGCATTGCACACGAACTTTCTGAAAGATTATATTTTGCCCAATGTAATTTGTCTGGGGAAATAAAACAGTACCAAGCGTTTCAATTCTTAGTGCTAATAAAAAACTATTCAATTTACAGAGAGTTCTGCAGTTTCATCAACCCAATTTTTTTATCAAGACCGTTTGCATAACCCATCAAACTTCTGTTGGCTCCGACCACTCTGTGACAGGGAATTATTATCGATATCGGGTTATACCCGACAGTATCACCCACAGCCTGTGCTAACATTTGCTCCACATCTCTCATATCTGCTATGATACTAGTAATCTCTCTGTAGGTCATAGTCTGCCAGTAAGGTATCATAAGCAGTTTGTCATATACAGCTTTGCGAAACGGTGTTGTATGCGGGAATGATTGGCGGAGTAGGTGGGGGATTTTTCTGCGAAAGTATATATTAAGCCAGTTGACAGCCTGGATGAATATCTGTCTTGCCGTATTCAGCTTCTGCTCCAAACTGAAAAAAGCTCTCTGCATTTCTTTTTTTGTATTTGGCAAGCTCGTCTTGGCAAACAAGTCTTAATATGATTTCCATAGTGTCCTCGCTTTCTGTTTCGGGTAGATTATCTGTCTGTATTTATATTATAGAGTATAGTTCTGAAAAAGTCAATAGCATAAGCATATGATAGCAAAAGTTTTTTCATAAGACTGCCGCACAAAATGCATAATAATAGTGCACAGATATTTTACAATATCAACATGGAGCAAATCGTACAGCACTTATGCTCTACAGGAACGGCAACAGGACATATTATCAGATTTCTGCCAGTGTACTTGACCCGAATACGTTTCACAGAAAAATCACACCACTGAAACGGGTGAATGACAATTATCGGAAATCTATCATCACAATGGATGAACTGTTGATGGATGATAAGGAGATTAAAATTATCAATATCATAGATTTTCTGTTAGAAGAATATGATTAACTATAAAAAGTGAAATAAATGTTGTATTTTTAAAAAACTCATAAAATCACTTGCAATTTGCAGGAAATTGTGCTATAATATATGCAAAGATAAACAAGGAGGGCATATATTATGGCACAGACAACAATTTCAGCAAGAATTGATGAAAATGACAAAGTGGCATTCGACCGTTTCTGTGATGATGTGGGATTGAGTACTTCAGCGGCAATCAGCATTTTTGTTAAGGCTGTTCTCCGTGAACGCAGGATCCCATTTGAAATTACACAATCAGCTGACCCGTTTTACAGTATATCCAATCAGGAACATCTGATGAAATCAATCCGGGAACTCCGTGAGGGAAAAGGCACTGCACATGAATTAATTGAGGTAGATGATGAGTGATAAAATCTGGTCAGAAGATGCATGGGAGGACTATCTTTACTGGCAGACGCAGGATAAGAAAACGATAAAACGAATCAATCAGCTGATTAAAGATATTGAACGGAATGGCTGTCTGGAGGGTATTGGTCAGCCGGAAGCACTGAAAGATAATCTTCATGGAGAGTTCAGCCGAGGAATTGATGAGAAGAACAGGCTCGTCTATCATATGGAAGCAGGCAGAATTTATATTGTCAGCTGTAAGGGACATTATTCTGATAAATAAGAAACAAATCCGGCATACACTATTATGAGCATATGCCGAACGTTTACTTGATTTTTAGTTGTTAGTTATATTTCCTCAGCATCGTTTAAGTTTAGTCACTATTTTGGTAATCTTCCTCATATTCTCTTAAGGTTCTGCGTTTTTTCATTTTCTGAACGTGATGAGAACCATACATGATTCGCATATTGATCTCCTCTTCACTTGGATCATCTTGCCCTCTTTCTTTCCACTCTTGAATTGCTCGTTCCCGATTTAAATAATAGGCGCACTGACCGGCGCGTTGACGGACGTAGTCATCAGCGTAATCACGAGCAAAGATCTGCTCCATGATCTGGTTTAGATTGCCTTTTCCTCTTTCTCGCAACTCTCGAATTGCTTGTTCCCGAATTGAATAATAGGTATTTTCATCTCCCATATTCCACAAATTGAACTCTTTCGGGTCGAACACTTCAAGTGCAGTACTTCCATCGAATACTACGAAAACATTATACATAGTATTTATATCCTCCTTTTAATTTAATACCTGTTAAGGATTTTATCCCCAATAATGCATATAACAACAATTTTTAAGAAAGTTTTTTCAAGTCACCACTCCAAATTTTCCAGGCATCTTTATTTTCAGAGGGCATAGGACTGTCGCTGTCATACACTCCATCAGGCGTATACCAAGATGTTGTACCATCTCCATTATTGTAGCCGAAAAACTCCAACAATCCGCTACGCTCCCACCAGTCTGGATTTGGAAAAGGGGGTATTCTCATAGCTTGTAAGCTCCTTTCTAAAATTTAGTCACTGATTTGATCACCTTTTTCATTTTCTTCTGGTTCTCCAGAAATTACCATTTCTTCAAGATATCTCATATCCGCTGACATTTTCAGCACTACATCGCGGAGCTGATTAATTGCATCGCAGAATTTTGTTTGAGAACGGTAAAAAATCGTTTTGTAATCTGGTTCTGACATATCGTATCCCTCCCTTCTGTTAATATTATTATATCATAGCTTTCTTAACCATGGGTTAACCATTTTGAAAGAAGGATGAAAATTATGCAAAATAACCAAATTCAATTTATAAATTTCGTACAATTATTGCATGTTGCTGTAGTGGGTTCTGATAACAAAACTTCTAAAGCCATAGCAAAAGGATTAGCTGATATGTTAAATCCTAGGTTCAAAGAAGCCAGTAAAAATATAAGCGTGAGATATGGACGTTTAATCGGAACAGACTCAGATCCAACAAGGGTTGCAGATGGAAACTCTATAGTACGTGACTATTTTAACTTTGAAAGTCCTGAAATTTGCCAGAAGCTTGTGGTACTACGATATGTAAAGTATACACTTTGTGAATATAATGAAGATGATAACTATAATGAAAAGGAATGCTATATTGAGTGTTTGAAGAAATTTAAAAAATTTTTCATAGAGCTAGAAAACATTTGCGAAAAAAATTATGAAGATAAAACAGAAAGAATA
>CAMWUF010000152.1 GCA_947177375.1 uncultured Ruminococcus sp. | reverse complement strand
ATTAAATGATTTGTGCTATACTAAGTGAGTACTCAACAAGAGAACATGAAAATAGATACCGCGGGATGGAGCAGCTAGGTAGCTCGTCGGGCTCATAACCCGAAGGTCGTTGGTTCAAATCCAGCTCCCGCAACCACAAAAATGCCTGTGTTTAGCCAAAAACACAGGCATTTATTTTGCTCTTTTGATAAAAATAGAGTTTTGACCCCAATTTGACCCCAATTATTGAAATCTTAATTTAAAAAAGCGGAGCAGGATATTTGTTCTGTTCCGCTTTTTGACTATTGATTGTTTTGGAAAGATATGTTATAATTGAATTATCAAACATCAGTTAGAAGAACTGAAAGGTACAAAGTTTCGGTAGGTGTAGCCATGAAGAACAGTTCCGATGCTATGATTTGAGTCATGATTAAATAGATCGCCTTTGATGTAACACTCTCCTATATTCATACAAAGAAGCTCTTTTTTTGTCAGACCAAGATTTTTTGCAACAGATGCAACAGACGTATTATCAGGCTGAAAATAGACGGAAACATTAGCCATTTCAAGTACTGCATTACAGTCCCTGCTAACCTTTGACAGGAACTGTGTAGCATAATTCAACCCTGTACGGTATTTTCTGCCAAGTCTGAGTATCTGATAAATCGGAGAATTTTCCTTCCTGTTTTGATTCTGAATTTCATCTACAAACAGAGCTAAAGGTTTTTCAGGATTAAAATGCTGGTGCTGGAAAAGCGACATCATAAGCAAATCAATCAAGGCATAGCCGTCAGCCTTTGAGGAAGCATCCATTGATATTATGATGATATCTTTACAGCCACTGAAAAATTCGTCCCAGTTTCTGTCAGAACACTCAAAATCGGCAAAACTTGACAGACATTCCATCATCTGAAGCTGAATACTATCCTGTTTTTCTCCATAATAGGATGTCAGAATGTCATATGTATTAAATGCTGACAGATCATTTGATTCAACAAGAGTACGGATTTTTTCATCTAAAATCGAACTTTGCTTACAGCCAAGTTTTCCAAGATGCGACCTGACAACTGCGGAAACGATATTCTGTGCGGTTGTAATGTAGCCGCCATAATTCAGTTTCAGCGGTTCAACTGGTATGCCATCAGATTCGATTTTATGGAACGTGATATGCTCATTTACATAATTTTCAGCCAGTGTGTGTATCTCGTCGTCACCGCCAGCCGAAAGATTTCTGATGATTGATTCTCTTGTGAACGAATCGCTTATGTCAAAAACCACAGTACGAATGCCCTTTTTTTGCAGACTGCACATTCTTTCAGTGAGGAAGTGCGTTTTCCCCTTGCCTGAAACACCAGTTGCAAACATATGAAGATTGTTCACTTCGTCGTGACTGAATTGCTGTCCTGCAATTCGTCCGATATGATCGGTGATTATGGGAATCACATTATCTCTTACAGATGTTGAAAACCATTCCGAATCTTTCTGTGCATTGCAGAAAAGCCCGGCAGTATTGCTTAGCATTTCATCTTTTTTCATGACGATAAATGGAAGTCTCATGCTTCTGCCGTTGTTGTAAACAGTCATTTTATAACGTAGTGATTCGCTGTTTCCTTTTGAGGATGTGTATAGCAGGTTGTCATTGTTAAGACTTTTTAGTATGCGATGAACGCTGTTAGTAGTAGCCATTTTCGGAAGAATTTTATTGGCTATCAGGCTTTCTTCCATTGCAAGTGTATCATCGTTAATAATAAGCTGATGGGCATTAGGAATAAAATTCATGTCCTTGCCGTATTCAATGATATTAACTTCATTGTTACATATAACATCGTTCAGTATATTAATAAAATCATTGACAATAGCATCATAATCATCACCATTCCTGACTTCGTTTTCTTTGAAAAGACTGTGTATAAAATTTGCGATTTCATTCAGTGAGACCGGGAGATGATAAAGTTTATTCAGAATGCAGAATACTGATAAAAGTATGCACCAGCTTGTTTGGCTCTGAATATTCGGAAACAAAAATTTTGTGGACTTTTCAGTAAAAATTTCGATATACTGTTTCAACCGTGACTTCAAATCGCTAGCATTATTGCATACATAATTGATAAAATGATAGATTATTTCGTCAAGTGCAATACACATTGTATGTTCTTCAGTCTGTGGAATATCAGCATAAAAGTCCTTGCTGAGCGATAGACAAATCTTTTTTTCAGCAGGTATCATAAACTGTGCTGCTGTAGAAATAATGACTGTATTGTGTGGCTGCGACTGCTTTTCAAGTGATGAAATAAGAGAGAGTATTTCGGAACGTCTTTTCTGATTGTTAATGTCTGAACATTCAGAAATGACAAAAGTTTCGTCTCTTGCCGTACAGAAATAGTCCTGGATTGATTTTTTTGTATCATCAAATGAAAACGGCAGATTTGACCTATCATAGATTTTCAGATACATTGTGACTAGTCTGGAGCTGTTGAAATCCGGCGATGAAATTATAAGATATTGCCCCATAGGATAGCCAATTTTGTTTAGAATTGTTGAGAGCAGACCACATACAGAGAATATAAAAACAAGACATTTTTCAGGGGTATGTAAATATTTTTCAACATTCTGTTGTATTTCTACAATGTCTTTTTGGTAATGTTGCAGTTTCCTTGCGATAACACAAGACGGATAAAATCTTAAAATTTCAGGATTTATATTATTCCAGTTGCAGTTGAAAGATGCTGTTCCATTACCAGGATAAAATCCAGCGTATTTATGAAGTGTAATTACATCCGGAGATTGCATCTTGTTGATTCTGTCACCAAGATAGTCATTTGCAAGATTTTTGCTCTTGCACCTGTACTCAAATCCATGAAATTTTTTAATGAGATTTTTTAATGAAATTTCATCTGCTGTAACAATTGTTTCACGATATTCCCGGTGACTGTCGGTATAGCTGACAAGTGTAAGTTCAAGATAATTGTCCTTGCATGGTACTATGTAAATTTGTGCAGAGAGGATTGAAATAACTCCGATTTCTATTATTTTATTTTTGAATCCGTCGCTTTCAGTACATAGTGCAATGCCATCAGTAGTATCTATAAAGTGTTTGGAATAAGTTTTGTTGGCTTTCATGTTCTGGATATTATTTCTCAGCATCATGTTTTCAGCTTGCTGTCTCTGAATTTCTTGTTGCTGTGCTTGTAAGGGGACTGTTATATTATTTATGGTATTGGTGAGCAAATTCTGTATTGTTGCTATGTCAATAACTGGTGCGGTTTGAACAGGAGCAGACATAACAGGGAGAGAACTAGGCAGTGGCTGGATGTTGGATGATGTTGGTTGATTTGGCAGCAATGATTCAAGTCCGCAAGCTTTTGCAAGTTGTGGATTGCTTAATGGATCTTTAATAAATAGTCCGTCCATAAAAAATACCTCCGAAAAATAAATTTGATTCCTGATAGAATTATTATAAAACATCTTCTGAAAAATAGCAATATTTTAGGTAAAAACAATAAGTGATGATTGATTTATGATAGAATTTATAGGCTTTTGATAATCTGAAATGTGATGAAACCGTGAAAAAACGTAAGTAATTAAGGAGAAATGGTTATGATAAGAATATTTGAATTTATAGAATATACAGAAGAAATATTCGACGGAGTAAAGAATACTATCGGCGGAAAAACAAATTTGAAATATTATTTAAGTGACAGTCAAGCGTTATCCGCCTATGTAAAGAAATGTCAAAAAAATCCAGACCATAAATTTACAGCAGCTAATATTTCAGGATTTTTAAATAAGTGTCGGTATTTTATATACCCCGAAAAGCGAATGGAAAATTATAAAGTTGATATATCTGTTAAAGAATTTTCTGAACGTTGCATTGCAATGTTTTTTAAAAGATTTGGTATTAATTTCAGCTTCATGAGAATTAATTC
>CAMWUF010000151.1 GCA_947177375.1 uncultured Ruminococcus sp. | reverse complement strand
GTATAATAAAATCATAATATTTTGAAAAACAGAGAGGAGTTTTAAATTATGTCAATGAATTTTATTCGTAAATTACCGATTCCGCAGGAAATTAAAAAACAATATCCATTATCAATTGCTTTTGAAACAGTAAAACAACAGCGTGATGCTGAAACAGCGAAAATTTTCACAGGGGAATCTGATAAATTTTTATTAATTATAGGTCCTTGTTCGGCAGACCGTGAAGACGCTGTTATGGAATATATTTACAGACTTGCCAAAGTACAGGAGCAAGTAAAAGATAAAATTTTAATTATCCCTAGAATTTATACCAATAAGCCTAGAACTAACGGCACAGGTTATAAAGGCATGGTACATCAACCAGACCCGACAAAAGCAGAAGATATGCTAGAGGGATTAATTTCTATTCGCAAATTACATAAAAGAGCAATTGAAGAAACAGGTTTTACTTGTGCTGATGAAATGCTATATCCAGAAAATTATAGATATTTATCAGATTTATTATCTTATGTAGCAGTTGGTGCAAGAAGTGTAGAAGATCAGCAACATAGATTAACAGTCAGTGGCATGGATATTCCTGTCGGCATGAAGAATCCAACAAGTGGGGATTTGTCTGTTATGTTTAATTCTATCTATGCATCACAGTCAAGTCATACGTTTTTGTATCGGGGTTGGGAAGTTCACACAACAGGGAATCCTTTGGCACATGCCATTTTAAGAGGCTATGTGAATAAACATGGCGAATCTTTGCCAAATTATCATTATGAAGATTTATTATTAACTTATCATCATTATCTTGAAAAAAATTTAGAAAATCCTGCTGTAATAGTTGACACAAATCATGCAAATTCTAACAAATGCTATTTGGAACAGCCCAGAATTGTCAATGAAGTGTTACACAGTTGCCGTCATAATGCAGAAATTAAAAAAATGATAAAAGGCTTTATGATAGAAAGCTATTTAGAAGACGGTTCACAAAAAATAGGTGAGGGCATTTATGGAAAATCTATTACAGACCCTTGCTTAGGTTGGGACAAAACTAATGATTTAATTTTGCGGATTGCAGACCAATTATAATCATAAAAATCCCCTGTTTAGGCAGGGGATAATTTATATAAATTTAATTAATTTGGAGTGATAGCAATGGAATTTTTCATTATTTTAGCAGTGATATTTGTTTTATTGTTAATATTAGGTGTGAATATTCAAATATTACTTGCATTAATCATATGGCTATCAATAGGAATTTTAATGTTACAAGGAATTTATTATATGTTAAATATCATTCTATGGTTATTTGGCAAGCCATGTGAGGGAAATTTTGTTCGTGTAGAAGAAATAAGTGCAAGAAATTTTTCTGTTGTTTATCAAGTAAATAATGCAGAATATAAGAATTATTTTTTTATGGAAACAAAAGGCGGTCATATATTTGATAATCAAAAAATTTATAAACTGCATATTTTAAAAATTGGTAAATTAGCACTTGCAATTGATAAATACTGTATTTTAGAATCTGTTACAATGCTAACAGTATTTAGTTTAATAATTAGCTTTTCGATTACACGTCTGATAATATATACACAGAATATATTTTTAAGTTGGAGCTGAAATAGTAATATATTAATAAATTTTAGCAATGCTTATAAGCTGTAGAATTAGATTCAGAAACAGGCTGATTTTCAAGCATTTTAACAACTTGTATCATAATAGCACATTCCAAACGCTTTTTTTCTAATTCACAGGATAATTCATGTGATTGTAAAATATCGCCTTGATATTGATAATTATTGGCATTGCAACCACCACTGCAATAGAATTTTGCCCAACAGTCACGGCATTTGGATTTGTTATAAATATGCGACTGTGCAAATTTTTCTTTCATGTCTAAATCAAATGTATTATCTTCAAGATTCCCCATTTTATATTCTTCTATGCCAACAAATTGATGACAGGGATAAATATCACCATCTGGCGTAATGGCAACATATTCATTGCCACAGCCACAGCCTTTTAATCTTTTGATAGCACAAGGACCAGCATTTAAATCAATCATAAAATGGAAAAAATTAAAATGCTTGCCTGTTCTGTCTTGTTCTAATAAACGCTGTGCTAATTTTTCATATTCAGCAAAAATAGCTGGCAAGTCTTCTTCCGTGATTGCATAATCATATTTCTTATCAGCAACAACAGGTTCTACTGAAATCTGGTCAAAACCAGCTTGATATAAACTAAATACATCATCGGAAAAATCAAGATTATATTTTGTAAACGTGCCACGCACATAATAATCGAGATTTTTATCACGTTGTGCCACAAGTTTTTTAAATTTTGGCAAAATAACATCATAACTGCCTTTTCCGTTAGGAGTTGGACGCATTTTGTCATTGACACATTTTCTGCCGTCGATAGACAATACAACATTTGACATTTCCTGATTAATAAAATTAATATTATCATCATTTAATAACATGCCATTTGTCGTGATAGTAAATCTGAAATGCTTGTTATATTTTTTTTCCTGTTCTCTGGCATATAACACAACTTGTTTTACAACATCAAAATTCATTAATGGCTCACCGCCAAAGAAATCTAATTCTAATTGCTCACGGTTTTCAGATTTTTCTAATAAAAAATCAATTGCTTTTTTTCCAATTTCCACAGGCATTAATTTTCTGCCTGTGCCAAAATCTCCTGTAGATGCAAAGCAATATTGACATCTTAAATTGCAGTCATGAGAAATATGCAAGCACATAGCTTTGACTGGAGCAGGTGTTGCAAATTTTGCGAATTTCTCATATTCGTCATTAGAAAATAATATTTTTTGTTCATAGAGCATTTTTAATTCTTGATAACAGTCCCGCAATTCTTGTATGCTATAATTATCTTGCAATTTTTCTAAAATTTCTTCAGGGCAATGATTTTCAAACGGCGGTTTTGCATAATCCAGTAAATCATAAGTTAATTTATCTACAACATGCACACCACCACTATTAACATCAAGAACAATATAGAAACCGCCTAATTGATATTTATGAATCATAATTTTTCGCCTTTCTAAATCATATTATTTTTTATTAATTATCACAGAAAATATGCCCTGCATGAATACAGGGCATTTTTTGTTGAAAAAAAGTATTATCTTACTTTTCTTCTTTCTCACACTTTTGATTTGCAACTGTGCAGGAAGTTTTGCAAGCAGACTGGCAAGATGCCTGACACTTACCACAACCGCCTTTTTTTGCACTTTCGACAAGATTCGCCTTGTTAATTGTCATGATATGCTTCATAAAATTTCTAACCTCCATTCTTGACAAGCATGCTTGTTTTTTTTATTATAGCATATTTCAATGCAAAATGCAATAGAAAATCAAAAATTTTTCAACCCCACATCACTGACATAAAATGCTCTCCCAAGATAGCATCTTTTTCAGAATATTGAATGGTCTGCATAGAGTTTGTATCATCATATGCAAATAACATGCCAGCTGATTCCTCAAACGTAAGTTTTCTATCAAAATTGGCAGAACGAATTCTGACACAATTTTCTGTATTATCCAGTATAAAACAAGTCGTGTGCATAGAATTTAAACCTGTTGCTTGAAATTCGTTATCAGATTCATATAAATTATGCATATTAGAAACCCAATTTTTCGACAAATTCTGCACAACAATAATTTGTTCGGGTGAACCATCGCTATTCATATCTGCTAAAATAGGCTTCTCAAGTTGTTTATAATATTTTGCCAAATAAGCATAGAAATCATTTGCAATCTCTTGCATGTCCCCAATTAAATAAATATTTAAAACATCTTCCGATTTTTCAACTGGTATTATTTTTTCAGCGTTGGCAAGAAATTCCCCTGTACTAACGTTTTGATTATTCCAGTAACAGCGATTGCCATATAAA
>CAMWUF010000150.1 GCA_947177375.1 uncultured Ruminococcus sp. | reverse complement strand
GTTCTAATATATTGTACTATTTTTTCGGGCAAATAGCAAGAATAATTTTCATTTTTTTCTATCATTTTTCTAATTTTTGTAGAAGATACTGCAAAACTTTGTGTATTTATCAAGAATATTTCACCAGATTGACGTAAATCGTCAGCAGATGATATTAAATTTTCATATTCACCATCTTCACGGGCAATACATGCAAGAGATGCATATTTTAAAATTTCTTGCCACTTGAACCAGGTTTGAAAACTAGTCAGCATATCACCACCAATTACTAGAAATAATTTTGCATCTGGCATTAATTTTTTAAAATATTTTACAGTATAATACGTGTAACTCACACGATTTTGACGCAATTCAAAATTTTCTGCCACTAACCATGGATATAATTCTGAAATGATTTCACACATTGCGAATCTATCTGTTTCAGAAATATACGCCTGATTTGACTTGTGTGGCGGTTTTTTTGCAGGAATTAATCTGATTTCATCTAGTGCTAATACATCATGCACAGTTTTTGCAAGATGCAAATGTCCCAAATGCGGTGGATTAAAACTACCGCCAAATAATCCGATTTTTCGCATTATTTTGCTGATTTTAAATCAATCACAGGTTCTTGCGGATTGCGTTTAAATAACACAAATCTGCTTCCGATAACCTGCACAACATCAGATTTTGTCAATTCTGCTAATTTATCAGACGCTTCTCTTGCTGTGAGCATAGAATTATCCAGTACACGCAATTTAATTAATTCACGTTTTTTTAAAGCATCTTGTACTTGTTGCACAAGATTTTCAGAAATGCCAGCTTTGCCAATCTGAAAAATTGTCTCATATTTTGATGCAATTCCACGCAAATATGCTCTTTGCTTACTATTCAACATGATTCAAGCTCCTTTCTTTAAGAATTTCATATAATTTCCGAAGTGCAATTCCTCTATGACTAATTGCATTTTTTTCATCTGCTGAAAGCTCTGCAAATGATTTTCCCTGATACAAAAATACAGGGTCATAGCCGAAACCATTTGTACCTTTTTTTTCAAATCCAATTGCACCTTGACAAACACCTTCACAAAGAATTTCTTTGCCATTTTCATCTAAAAAAGCAATTACTGTCACAAACTGTGCAGTTCTCTGATTTTCTGGAATGTTTTCTAATTCCTGCAATAATTTCTCACATTGTTGACCTTCTGGAGCATATCTTGCAGAATAAACATTTGGTCTGCCGTTCAAAGCATCTACACAAAGACCGCTGTCATCAGCAATGACAGGGCATTTTAATAAATCATATACAGCATGTGCTTTAATCAAAGCATTTTCTGCAAAAGTCTTGCCATTTTCTTCTGGTTCTATTGTAATACCTGCCTCTTTCTGTGAAATAATTGCAATTCCAAGGGAATCAAAAATTTCTCTTGCTTCTTTGAGTTTATTTTGATTATTAGTTGCCATGACAATTTTCATAAATTAATCCTCCTTTTTGCCAAACAGTCTTGAAAATAAAGATTTTTTCTTTTTAGGAGTTTCTTCTTGTTCTGTTTCAGTTTCTTTCATAATAGATTCTATTTCTTCTGATTCTACTTCTTCTAGAACAGATTCAATCTGTTCAGATTCTTCTGCAACAGGTTCAATTTGTTCTGGTTCTTCTGGAACAGATTCAACTTGTTCTGGTTCTTCTGCAACAGGTTCAATTTGTTCAGATTCTTCTGCAACAAGTTCAACTTCTTCTGATTCAGCATCTTTTTTCTTTCCAAATGAAAACCAAGATTTTTTTTGTTCTGGTTCTTCTTCCTGAATTTCCTGTGTTTCTACATTTTCATCAAGTATCACATCATCAGAATGGTCAAATAATGCTTTTACAAAATCTGCATTATTAAATTTCTGCAAATCATCAATTTTTTCACCAACACCAACAAGTTTCACTGGAATTCCCAATTCATTTTTGATAGAAACAACAATGCCACCTTTTGCAGTGCCGTCAAGTTTTGTTAAAACAATACCTGTAATATTAGCAACTTCACTGAATAATCTTGCCTGATTCACAGCATTTTGTCCTGTCGTCGCATCTAACACTAACAATGTTTCAATCGCACACCCTTCCGCACGTTGTTGTAAAATGCGATTCATTTTTGCAAGTTCATCCATGAGATTTTTTTTATTCTGCAAGCGTCCAGCAGTATCTACAATGACAATATCACAATTTCTTGCAATGGAAGCCGTAACAGCATCATAAACCACAGAAGCAGGGTCACTGCCTTCAGCATGTTTCACAATATCCACACCAGCTCTTTGCGTCCAGACTTCCAACTGGTCAATTGCAGCTGCCCTGAACGTATCCGCAGCAGCAACTAAAACTTTTTTTCCTTCATTTTTAAATTGATAGCATAATTTGCCAATTGTTGTTGTCTTTCCTGCACCATTGACACCAATTACCATAATCACAGCAGGCTTTGTTGATAAATCTAATTCTGTTTCTTCCCCCATCATGTCGCTGATAATTTCTTCAATCAGATTCATAATTTCAGCAGGATTTTTTACACCACGTTCTTTGACAAGTTTTCTAAGCCGTTCGCAGATTTCAACAGAAGTTTCTACCCCCATGTCGCTCATAATCATAGTTTCTTCTAATTGTTCAAATAATTCTTCATCAATTTTAGTAAACGAATTTAAAATAGATTGCATTTTCTGCATCATAGCATTTCTTGTTTTTTGCAGACTTGCTTTAATTTTAGAAAAAAATCCCATAAAAAACCTCCTTTAATTAATTCTCATCTTCTGGCTGTTCTAATTTCAACAATCTGGAAATACCATCTTCCTGCATCGTGACACCATATAAAACATTGGCTTCTTCCATAGCACTTCTCCGATGTGTAACCAGAACAAATTGCGTATGACGAATAAAATTTCTGATATAACGGGCATATTTTCGGACATTTGCCTCATCAAGAGCAGCGTCTATTTCGTCCAAAATACAAAACGGTGCAGGACGTAATTTTAAAATTGCAAAATAAATCGCAATTGCAACAAAAGATTGTTCGCCCCCAGAAAGTGAAATTAAATTTTTAATCATTTTTCCAGTGGGAGAGACTTTAATTTCAATCCCAGAATCTAAAACATGTTCTGGCTCTGTGAGAATTAATTCTGCATGTCCGCCACCGAATAAATCCTGAAAAATTTTTTTAAAATTCTGATTAATTATCACAAAACTTTCTGAAAAAATCCGACACATTTCTTGTGTAAGTTCTTCAATCATTTTTTCAAGCTCATGTCTGGATTTTTTAATATCTGTCATTTCTTTGGCATAGAGAGCATACCGTTCTGAAACTTCCTGATATTCTGCAACAGCATCTAAATTCACGCTACCCAAAGCACGGATTTTTTGTTTTACATCTGATAATTTTTTTTTAGCAACTAGACTATCTGTTACAGGTTCAGCAATTGCTTGTGCTTCTGAACGGGTTAATTCATAAATTTCAAATAAATTTTCAATTATTTTATCATGTTCTGATTTTAAATTTAATTCCCGTTCTGATAATCTGGTAATTTCTGTAGAAAGTTTTTCTTTTGTCGCATGATAAGTATTTAAACCAGATTGCAAATTCTGAATTTTAATATTTTGCTCATCATGTTTTTGCGTAAAAACTTTTGCTTCCTGTTCAGAATTTATTATTTTTTTCTCTATGTCAGCAAGAAAAATCTTCCAATCCTGAATCAATTTTAATTTTTTAGCAATTTCATTTTCATAATATTTAATGAAGCTTACACGCATCATATCAACATGTGTAAATCGGTTTAAACAAGTTCAGTTGCAAAATTAGCTAAAATTCGGGGGTTCGGCAAATTGTCAACTTAAAGGGGGGTCTTAAATTTGTTAAAATCATTTTCAATAATTATTTTTGCATTTCAAAGCTTAACCTTTTTGTTTTATG
>CAMWUF010000149.1 GCA_947177375.1 uncultured Ruminococcus sp. | reverse complement strand
ATCTGAATGTTCTGCACTAACAGCACATTTAAAAATAATTTATTAATAAAAATCCTTGCTAAAAAAAGCAGGGATTTTTTGATGGTGATAATATTTTTCTGAAATTTCTAAAAAACATTTGCCTTTTTTAAAAATATATGCTATAATAAAAACAGCCAGCATTTGCTGTGTGAATTATTAATGAAAAGGAGTTATATTATATTATGTCTGTATTCCGAATTTATGTTGAAAAAAAGCCATCTTATGCGGTGGAAGCACAGTCTGTATTAAGTGATTTAAATACAGCACTAAGATTGCATTTGTCTGGTGTGAGAATTTTAAATCGCTATGATGCAGATAAATTAACAGAAGAAGATTTTAAAAAAGCAATTCCAACTGTATTTTCAGAACCAGCAGTAGATGAAATTTATGCGAAACTGCCGAAATTGCAAAATGATGAAAAATTATTTGCAGTGGAATATTTACCTGGACAATTTGACCAACGTGCAGACAGCTGTGAGCAATGCATTCAGATTTTGACCCAGAAAGAACGCTGTCGGGTGCGTAATGCCAGAATTTATATTTTATCTGGTGTGACAAAAGATTCTGATTTTGAGCGTATTAAAAAATATTTAATTAATCCAGTGGAAAGCCGTGAGGCAACATTGGAAACTTATCAGACACTTGATACAAATTATGATATTCCAACAAAAGTAGAAGTTCTGGAAAGATTTATTGAATTAAATGAAGCAGGATTAAATCAATTTATTAAAGAATTTGGTCTTGCAATGGATTATGATGATATTAAATTCTGTCAGGATTATTTCAGAAATACAGAACATCGTGACCCGACGATTACAGAAATTCGTATGATTGACACATACTGGAGCGACCATTGCCGTCATACAACATTTTTGACAAATATTAAAAACGTAGATATTCCAACGGATTATATCAAAGAAACTTATGACCAGTATTTGCAGGACAGAAAAGCTTTAGGCAGAGAAAATAAGCCATTGACTTTAATGGATTTGGCAACAATGGGTGCAAGAAAATTAAAAGCTGACGGTCTTTTGAAAGACTTAGACGAAAGCGAAGAAATTAATGCTTGTTCTGTTAAGATAAAAGCTAATATTGACGGCGAAGAAGCTGACTGGATTTTAATGTTTAAGAACGAAACACATAATCATCCAACAGAAATTGAACCATTTGGCGGAGCTGCAACTTGCCTAGGCGGTGCAATCAGAGACCCATTGTCTGGACGTTCTTATGTGTATCAGGCAATGCGTGTGACGGGTGCAGCGAATCCGTTAGTACCTGTTGAAGATACAATTGCAGGAAAATTACCTCAAAGAAAAATCACTGTTGGTGCAGCGAATGGTTATAGCTCTTATGGGAATCAGATTGGACTTGCAACTGGACACGTTGCCGAAGTGTATCACCCTGGTTATGTGGCAAAGCGTTTAGAAATTGGTGCAGTATTAGGTGCAGCTCCTGCTGAAAATATTCGCCGTGAAGCACCTGTTGCAGGTGATGTTGTTATCTTATTAGGCGGAAAAACTGGTCGTGATGGCTGTGGCGGTGCAACAGGTTCTTCTAAATCTCATACACTAGAGTCTTTGGAATCTTGTGGTGCAGAAGTTCAGAAAGGAAATCCTGCTGAAGAACGTAAATTACAGCGTTTGTTTAGAAATCCTGAAGTAACTTCTATGATAAAACGTTGTAACGACTTTGGTGCAGGTGGTGTATCCGTTGCAATTGGTGAATTAACTGATGGATTAATTATTGATTTAGGTGCAGTGCCGAAAAAATATGATGGCTTAGATGGCACAGAAATTGCAATTTCAGAATCGCAGGAACGTATGGCAGTTGTTGTTTCTGCACAAGACGCTGAAAAATTTATTGCCGAAGCTGAAAAAGAAAATTTACAAGCCACTAAAGTTGCTGATGTTGTTGATGAACCTAGATTAAAAATGATTTGGAATGATAATATTATCGTAGATTTATCAAGAGAATTTTTAAATTCCAATGGTGCAGTAAAATATACAGATATTGCAATTGAAGAACCAATCAAAGAAACGACAGAAACTTTGAGTGATTCTCCTGAAAGTTGGTTTGAAATGATAGCAGATTTGAATGTCTGCTCACAAAAAGGACTTGTTGAAAAATTTGACTCTACGATTGGGGCAGGCACTGTATTAATGCCTTATGGTGGTGTATATCAAATGACACCTTCACAGGCTATGGCTTGTAAATTGCCTGTTTTAAACGGTGAAACAGATACTTGTTCTTTAATGGGCTGGGGCTATAATCCAAATATTAGTACAAGAAGTCCTTATCATGGTGCAATGCTTGCAGTTGTGGAATCTATTGCAAAAGTAATCGGTGCAGGTGGTAAACGTTCACAATGCTGGCTAACATTCCAGGAATATTTCGAGCGTACTCAGAATGACCCGAAACGTTGGGGCAAGCCTTTGTCTGCTTTATTGGGTGCGTATAAGGCACAATTAGAATTAGGCTGTGGCTCTATTGGCGGTAAAGATTCTATGTCTGGTACGTTTGAAAAAATTGACGTTCCGCCAACACTGGTATCTTTTGCTGTTTCGACTGCAAGTTCTGGCAAAATTGTTTCTACAGAATTTAAACAAGCTGGCGATAAAGTTATTTTATTAACACCTGCTTATGATGAAAACGGTTTGCCGTATTTTAGTAGCTTGCGTAAAACTTTTGACCAGATGGAAAAAATTATTGCTGATGGCAGAGCAAAAGCTGTCTGGACATTGGGATATGCAGGTGTTGCAGAAGGTATTGCGAAAATGTGTATGGGTAATAAATTAGGCTTTAAATTTGCTGGACAAGTTTCTTCTGATTTGTTATTTAAGCCTTGCTATGGGTCATTTATTGTAGAATTAGAGGGCGATGCACTACCTGATGAACATGTTATCGGACAAACACAGGAAGAATATAAAATTTATACACTGGATTATTCTGTATCTCTGGAATCTTTGCAGAGAATCTGGGAAGGAAAACTAGAATCTGTTTATCCATGCAGAATTAAAACAAGTGATGAAACAATTGAAGCTTATCGCTTTGAAAATAAAACAGTTCGTCATGCGAAAATTTCTTATGCCAAACCTCGTGTGTTAATTCCTGTTTTCCCTGGAACGAATTGCGAATATGACACAGCAAGAGCTTTTGAAAAAGCTGGTGCAATTACAGAAACGTTTGTAATCAGAAATTTATCTGCTTCTGCAATTGAAGAATCTGCTAGAATTGTTGCGGAAAAAATTGCAAATGCACAAATGATTATGCTTCCAGGAGGATTTTCTGGCGGTGATGAACCTGAAGGCAGTGGCAAATTTATTACTGCATTTTTCAGAAATCCAGCTGTAAAAGATGCTGTGCATGAATTATTAAAAAATCGTGACGGCTTAATGCTTGGTATTTGTAACGGTTTTCAGGCGTTAATTAAATTAGGTCTCGTGCCGTTTGGCGAAATTGTCGATATGACAGACGAATCGCCGACTTTGACATTTAATAAGATTGCAAGACACCAATCTATGATGGTCAATACTAGAATTGCATCTAATCAATCGCCTTGGCTCGCAGACAGTCAAGTTGGTGATATTCATGTAATCCCGATTTCACATGGGGAAGGCAGATTTGTTGCACCTGAAAGCTTTATTCAAAAATTAGCATCTGCTGGACAAATTGCAACACAATATGTTGACTTAAACGGTAAACCAACTATGGATATTCGTTACAATCCAAATACTTCTATGTCAGCAATTGAGGGAATTACTTCTCCTGATGGTCGTGTACTTGGCAAAATGGGTCACAGTGAACGAAAAGGATTTGATATTTGCAAAAATGTTTCTGGTGAGAAAGACCAGCATATTTTTGAAAATGGTGTAAAATATTTCTTGTAATACGTTAAAGGAATCTTCTGCAACTTCCAGCCTCT
>CAMWUF010000148.1 GCA_947177375.1 uncultured Ruminococcus sp. | reverse complement strand
CTACTATAACTATTAAAAATACTACAGAAAATATGATAAATACAACATTTACAGAACCAACAGAATTGATTATGACTAGTACTACAAGTAGCAATGCTAATACGATTCAGACTTCTGTTATTACAACTATTACAACACAAGAACAAGCAGAAACTAATACAGAAGAAAAATTTCCAATTTCTACGATTGTTACAGCTATCAGTCAAACAAATGCCAGCACAAGTAAAATTGTTACAACCAGTGTATCACCAACAGAAGCAACGGCTATTGTAAATACAGGTACAAGCAAAACAACAACAACAACAACAATTACTTCAACCCAAATTTCTACTGTTACTAGTACTACAACAAAAGTTTCTGAATCTGAAATTGTGATTCCCCCCACAAATTTTATAGAATCTACAACAGTATCTACAAGACCCCCAGACCCGATAGAACCTGATACCACACCTGAATTTATGGAACCCACTGAAATTGAAACGAATTTGCCAGTTCCAGAGCAATATAAAACTTGTATTTTAGAAACGCAGGAACAGACTTTTCAATATGAGCTAGCATATTCAAAAGTTTTATCAGATAAAATTGCTAGTTATTTACAACAAGTGGAGCTGACTAGTTATGATGCATATGGAATTTATGATAATTATTATGCCAATGCTTATGAAATTTTAAATATCTCTTCACAAGATGCAATTGCTATAAAGTTTGATGATATAGAGGAATATTTTATTTATATTAATATAAATCTTACGTCTGAACAGCAGGATTTATTGCTAGCCAGACTTTTAAGATAAATCAAATTAAATTTTTATAGGAGGTATTTTTATGTTGAAGAAAAAAATGCTTGCAACAGTAATAGCAATATTATGTTGCACACAGACAAATCTTGCTTTGCCATGCATTGCGGATTATGTACAAGTCGATGTAATACCAGACCAGACAATTCTGACAAATCCAGAAGATGCTTCTTCTATTCAAAAACGGGTTCAGGAACTTGTAGAAATCAGAAATGTTCTGGAAACTTACATCAAAGAAGAAACGTTATCTGTAGAACCAATGCAGATAGAAACTTGGGACATTCTGGAAGATAAGCCTATTCCAGCAGAAGAAATTACTTTGATAGTAGGTTGTGAAACAGAAGAAGTTGCAGACCAGATTAAGAATTTTCTGCAGGAAAAACAAATTGATACAAGTCATGTTTTGATTACTTGGAAAATGCCCACTTTTGAAGAACCAATTGTGCCTGTAGATGATTTGCATGAAATGAAAATTATGTTAAGTAATTATACGCTGAATCATGGACTGGAAGCAATGGTTAGAATGACAGAAACACAAGTTAAAATTATTTGTCAATCACAGAGTGCTTATGATCATATGGTTGCTTTGGTTGAAGAAAAGCAATTAAATCAAAATCGTGAGATGGTTATTTGTGTTCTTGAGCTACCCGTAATAGATCCAGGGGTACAACTGGCAACAGACCCTACAGAAGAATCAACGACAGAACCAAATCCTGTGCTTGAGCTTACTCCTATTAAGAAAATTGAAATTAAGCTCGGTAATTATATTCGGGAAAATGGTGTAGCAGCACATATCAATAGCACAGAAACACAGATTGAAGTTGCTTGTGAATCACAGGAAATTTATGACCATATGTCTGCCTGGGTGAAAGAACAAAAATTTAATGAAGAACAGAATATTGTCATTTGTACACTTGCTGATCCAATTAATACAGATGGTTGTGTACAAGCATCTGACCCTGTAGAACCGCCTACAAATCCTGTGCTTGAACTTACTCCTATTAAAAAAATTGAAATTATGCTGGGTAATTATATTCGGGAAAATGTCATAGCAGCACATATAAACAACACAGGAACACAGATTGAAGTTGCTTGTGAATCACAAGAAATTTATGACCATATGTCTGCTTGGGTAAAAGAACAAAGATTTAATGAAGAACAGAATATTGTTATTTGTACACTTGCCGATCCAATTAATACAGATGGTTTAATACAAGAAACTGAACTTCCAGCTGATTTTGATATTGAGAAGTATAATTCAGTCATAGGTGGACTAAATAGATATATCAAAGAAAATAATATTTCTGCATATGCTGGCGGTGATACGGATTTGCGTTTGGAACAGGTGAAAGTTGTTTGCAAAACAGAGGAAGCTTATCAGCAAATGCTAGCGTTTGTGGAACAAGAAAAATATAATCAAGATGTTGATGATATTGTAGTTTTTGAAATGAGAAATCTAGTTGTGACATCATCAGACTCAGAAGAAAAAGAAGAAGTAAAACTTGGTGATGTTAGTGAAAATGGTGAAGTTGACATAATAGATGTTATTATGATTAATAAATCCATTTTAGGACAAAGGAAATTGACAAAAAGCCAGTCAGGCAGTGCAGATATTGACAAAAATGGCATTGTAGAACCAAATGATGCTTTAATTATCATGAAATATATTGTTGGATTAATTGAAACATTATAATTTGCTTAAAAAATCTACTTTACAGAATAAGCGAGATTTACTGTTATCCAGATTTTAAGATAAATCAAATTAAATTTTCATGGGAGGTATTTTTATGCCAAAGAAAAAAATGCTTGCAATAGTACAGCAATATTATGTTGCGTACAGATAAATCTTGCTTTGTCATGCATTGCGGATTATGTACAAGTTGATGTAATACCAGACCAGACAATTCTGGCAAATCCAGAAGATGCTGCTTCTGTTCAAAAACGGGTTCAGGAACTTGTAGAAATCAGAAATGTTCTGGAAACTTACATCAAAGAAAAAAAGTTATCTGTAGAACCATTGCAGATAGCAACTTGGGACACTCTGGAAGATAAACCTATTCCAGCAGAAGAAATTACTTTGATAGTAGATTGTGAAACAGAAGAAATTGCAGACCAGATTAAAAATTTTCTGCAAGAAAAACAAATTGATATAAGTCATGTTGTGATTACTTGGCAAATGCCCACTTTTGAAGAACCTATTGTGCCTGTAGATGATTTGCATGAACTGAAAATCATGTTAAGTAATTATACACTGAATCATGGACTGGAAGCAATAGTTAAACTGACAGAAACACAAGTTAAAATTATTTGTCAATCACAGAGAGCTTATGACCATATGGTTGCTTTGGTTGAAGAAGAACAATTAAATCAAAGTTATGAGATGGTTATTTGTATTCTGGAGCTACCAGTGATAGATACAGGAGTAGAACTGTCAACAGACCCTACAGAAGAATCAACGACAGAACCAAATCCTGTGCTTGAGTTTATTCCTATTAGAAAAATTGAAAATATGCTGGGTAATTATATCTGTAAAAATGAGATTACAGCATATCTGAATATCACAGAAACACAAATTGAAGTTGTTTGTGAGTCACAAAAAGCTTATGATACTATGCTTGCATGGGTGCAAGAGCAGAAATTTAATCAAGAACAAGATATTGTTATTTGTATTCTATCTGAGCCAGTTTATCCAGATGATATTATGCCAATAACTGAATTTCCACCTGATTTTGATGTGGAGAAGTATAATTCAATCATGGGTGGACTAGATAGATATATCAGAGAAAATAATATTTCTGCATATGCTTGTGGTGATACAAATTTGCGTTTTGAACAAGTAAAAGTTGTTTGCAGAACGGAGGAAGCTTATCAGCAAATGCAGGCATTTGTGGAACAAGAAAAATATAATCAAGATGTTGATGATATTGTAGTTTTCGAGATGAGAAATCTAATATCATCAGATTCAGAAGAAAAAGAAGAAGTAAAACTCGGTGATGTTAGTGAAAATGGTGAAGTTGACGTAATAGATGTTATTATGATTAATAAATCTATTTTAGGACAAAAGAAATTGACAAAAAGTCAGTCAAGCAATGCAGATATTGACAAAAATGGCATTGTAGAACCAAATGATACTTTAATTATCATGAAA
>CAMWUF010000147.1 GCA_947177375.1 uncultured Ruminococcus sp. | reverse complement strand
CTTTTAAATTTTATCATGTTATAATAATTAAGTTGTATCGTACTACTGTCTAAGGCAACTGATGGGCTACTGTTACAAGTTTTAAATTTTTTATTTCAAAATACAGAGGTGAAAGCGAAATGAAGAAGGACATACATCCTGTACTGTATAAAACAACAATTACATGTCATTGCGGTAATGTAATTGAAACACAGTCTACAAAACAGGATATCAAGGTTGAAATTTGCTCTAAGTGCCATCCGTTCTACACTGGCAAGCAGAAGCTTGTTGATACTGGCGGACGTGTTGACAGATTCAAAAGACGTTTCAACTTGGACAAGTAATTTTTGCATACGGACAGTTTCTATGGAGCTGTCCGTTTTCCTATCTTAATCAAAACAGAAAGGACGCAAAATATGAATTATCTAACAATTGCGGATTCTGTAAAAACTTCTTTTATAGAAAAACGTTCTGAATTTATTGGCTATTTGTCCCCAGTACATACCAATGAAGAAGCTGTTAATTTTATTAATTCTGTAAAAGCAGAACATCGCAAAGCCAAACATCATGTATATGCCTATATTCTGCGAAATGATAATATTACTCGTTACAGTGATGACGGCGAACCACAAGGCACAGCAGGTGTACCTGTATTGGACGTTCTGCAAAAAAAACAATTAACAGATATTTGCTGTGTTGTTGTACGATATTTTGGAGGCATTTTATTAGGTGGCGGCGGTCTTGTAAGAGCGTATTCTCATAGTGCAGTGTTGTCATGTGATTCTGCCAACATTCAGCATATGTATGAAAGTACACCTGTAATGCTCCGTATGGATTATACGCTTTATGGAAAAGTCACACACTGCTTGCCAAAATACGGTGTTCTTGAAAAAAATAATCATTTTGGCACAGATGTGATGTTAGAATTGCTTGTCAGAAATGAAGTGTTACAAGATTTTGCAAAAGAATTGACAGAAATTTCTAGCGGAAATATTCAGATAGAATATGGAATATCTGGCTATGCAGATTTTTCAGAAGTAATTTAAAAAAATATTTCAGGAAAATAAAGGGTTTTTTAATTTTTCCTGCGTATAGTAGATTAGGGACACAAAAAAGGGGGGATATTATGGGACGATTACCAGAAGAATTTATTTCTCAGCTCAAACAGGAAACTTCCATTGTAGATTTGTTCAGCACATATGCAGATTTGAAAAAACGTGGTCGGGTTTATGTTTGTTGTTGTCCGTTTCATGCAGAAAAAACGCCGTCTTGTACAATTTATCCAGATACATATAGTTTTTATTGTTTCGGTTGTGGAGAAGGCGGAGATGTTATCAGTTTTTTTTCAAAAATTGAAAATATGTCTTATATGGAGGCTATCAAAACATTAGCACAACGTGCAAACATGATACTTCCTATTCAGAGCAATCAACAAAAACAACAATTAACAATTTCAAAAGACAGATGTTATGAAATCAATCGGGATGCAAAAGATTTTTATCATGGGATGTTGCTATGCAGAGAAAACAGACCCGCTCTTGAATTTCTTGCCAGGCATTTGATAAATAATCCACAACGTGTGCAAATCGTTAAAAAATTTGGTCTTGGTTTTGCACCAGATAAGCCGAATATGCTTAGGAATTATTTAATAAAAAAAGGTTATTCAGAAAGAGAACTTATTTTCTCAGGTGTTTGTTATGGAAATGATGATTATTTCCAAAACAGAATTATATTTCCTGTGATAGATTCCAGAGGAAATATCACAGGTTTTGCAGGCAGGGCAATTGATTCTCAGAAGTCCCGTTGGTTGATAACACAGAAAACACCTGTTTTTGACCGAAAACAAGTATTATTTTCTATTAATTTTGCAAAAAAATCTTCTTCCAAAACATTGATTTTAGCAGAAGATTGTCTGAACGCAGTTGCAATTTATCTGACTGGATTTGAAAATGTAATTGCTTTATTAGATACTAATATCACATTCCAGCTTATCAAATCAATTGCACAATATGCCAATGAAGTAATTATTACTTATCCTGTGAATCAAACGATTTTAAATTATTTCAGTGAAGCAAATTTACCCACAAAAACACTAAATTTAGTACAAATGCAATCGCCTGAAAATTATATCATAACATATGGAGCTGAAAAATTCAGAAATTTAATTGCTAATGCCAAAGATGCAAATTTAATACAATTGGAAAACTGTCAAAATGGACTGGATTTAGAATCAAAGCAAGATAAAAATATGATTTTACAGAATAGCATTCAAGTGTTGGCAGGGATTAAAAATCCGTTAGAACGGGATATTTATCTTGTAGAAACTGCTAAAAAATTAAATATCAATCCAGATAATTTAAGAATACAAGTAAATCAGAACATTCAGAAAAAATTTAAATCTCAGTCAAAAAATGCTAGCACACGTTCACTCACACCAGAAGAATTAGGAAATTCAAAAAATTCAATCGGGTGATGTGATGCAAAAATTAATTCAACAAATTTTAGAACAAATTCCGATTGCTGATATATTTCAAAAATATAATCATTTTCGGCAACAAGGGAAAAATTATATTTGCTGTTGTCCGTTCCATTCAGAAAAAACGCCGTCTTGTGTGATTTATCCAGATTTGTATTTATTTTACTGTCCAAATTGCGGTGTTGGTGGTGATGTGATTACATATTTACAAATCACAGAAAATTTATCCTACACAGATGCAGTAAATACTTTGGCACAACGGTTAAATTTAAATATTTCCTCAAAAACAAATGTCCCTGAAACAAAATTACAGCGTGAAAAATGCTATAAAATTAATCGGGAAACTGCAAATTTTTATTATCAAAATCTTTTGTGTGGCAGAGATAAACGAGGATTGCAATATTTCATGAAACGTCATCTTTCGCCACAAACAATAAAAAAATATGGTCTTGGGTTTGCTCCAGATGATTGGCATGCGTTGCAGAATTATTTACATCAAAAAGGCTATTCTGATGAAGAATTAATTCTTGCTGGTGTTTGTCGAAAAAGTGAAAAAGGCAATATTTATGATAATTTCCGTAACAGAGTGATATTTCCCATTGTAAATACTGTTGGAAATGTCATTGGCTTTGGCGGTCGTGTTCTGGACGACAGCAAGCCAAAATATTTAAATACAAGTAATACCCCTGTTTTTGATAAGGGGAATCATTTATTTTCTTTGCATTTTGCACAGAATAGCTCCTCTGAACCGTTGATTTTGGCAGAGGGTTATATGGATGTCATTGCAATGAATCAAGCTGGTTTTGAAAATGTTGTGGCAACGCTTGGTACAGCCATTACACCACAACAAGCCAGATTAATTGCCAGATATACAAAAGAAGTTGTGATTGCTTATGACAGTGACTTTGCTGGGCAAAATGCAACACAAAAAGCTTTAAAGCATTTCCATGATGTTGGACTGCCTGCAAGGGTCTTGCATATCAAAAATGCAAAAGACCCTGATGAATTTATTAAAACTTATGGTTCTGAAAAATTTAGAATATTAATTCAAAATGCACAAGATGCAATTGATTTTTATCTTGACAGATGCAAAACAAATCTGGATTTGCAGACAGAACAAGGCAAAAAAATCATGTTACAACGTAGTATGCAAGTACTTGCTGAAATTCAGAACGCTTTCATCAGAAAAAATTATATTCAGAAAATTGCGACTGAATTAGAAATTAGTTTTGAAATTTTAAAAATGCAAGTTGACAGAATGATTGGCAAACAAGCCAAAAATGATAGAAAAAAGAAATTTCAAGAAGTCAAAAATCAATCTTGGCAAAAAGATGAAATCAATCCTCTTGCAAGTCAGTTTGTAAACGCAAGTAAAAGCGAAGAAATATTGCTTGCCTATTTAATGCTATTTCCTGAAAATGCAGAAATTATTTTTCATCAGCTTCTGCCAGAAGATTTTATTACAGATTTTCATAAAAAAATTTATGAAATGCTATTTCAGAT
>CAMWUF010000146.1 GCA_947177375.1 uncultured Ruminococcus sp. | reverse complement strand
ATGTTTTATTATTTATTTGTTAGCTTTGCTGTATTTATTATTTTTACAAAGGGTTTTCGTGCGAGGAAGTCGCATACAGGAAATAGAAGATTATGGATTTTGGCAGAGCATGAAATGGTCTATTAATTTAGTTCCATTTCGGACGATTTTAGATTATATCCAACAAATGGATCCTATTTCTATTCATTCTATTCATGATTATGCGTTTCAGAATATTATTGGAAATATTATATGGTTTTTGCCTATGGGTGTATTTCTCCCCTATTTTTCGCAAAAGCAAAGAAACTTTCTAACATTTTTTCTTACAGCATTTTTTATGATTGTTTGCATTGAAATCATGCAGTTAATAACATTATTAGGTGCATGTGATATTGATGACTTGTTATTAAATTTATTAGGCTCTTGCATTGGTTTTGGCATGTTTTATTTGATAAAGCCAATTTTATTAAAATTAAATATTTAAAAATCTATGACAAGGAAGTCTGCACAAACGGCAATTCGCCCTTGTTTTTCAGAGAGCTGTTAGCAATAGGCTGAAACTAATAGCAAAACAAGCAATTTGTGATGAGATACCACCCTTGGAGACTGTTTAATACACAGCGGTTGACTATCGTTATTTGGTCTTAATGAGGTGCATAAGCTGATTATGCATGAATTCAGGTGGAACAGTGATAATTATCGCCCTGAAATTTTGGTAACACAAGATTTCAGGGTGTTTTTTAATATTTTTTAAAGGAGCGAAATTTTATGCTGAAATTAACATTAAAAGACGGCAGTATCAGAGAAGTTGCAGAAAATAGTTCTGTTGCTGAAATCGTCAAAGGCATTGGCATGGGCTTGTATAAATCCGCTTGTGCCGTAAAAATTAACGGAGCTGTTCAGGATTTGCGAACAGTTTTAACAGAAGATTGTACATTTGAAGTATTGACATTTGATGATGAAGACGGTAAAAAAGCATTTTGGCATACAGCGTCACATATTTTGGCACAGGCTGTGAAAAGATTATATCCTAATACAAAATTAGCAATTGGTCCAGCAATTGATGGCGGTTTTTATTATGATTTTGATGCGGAACACCCATTCACACCTGAAGAATTGACAAAAATTGAAGCTGAAATGAAAAAAATTGTCAAAGAAAAACTGGCTTTAGAACAATTTACACTTGCTCCAGAAGAAGCAATTGCAAAATTAAAAGCGATGGACGAACCATATAAAATTGAACTTTGTGAAGAACATGTTGGCAAAGGCGAACCGATTTCTTTTTATCAGCAAGGCGAATTTGTAGACTTGTGTGCAGGTCCTCACTTGATGACAACAGAACCTGTCAAAGCATTTAAATTATTATCCTGTACAGGTGCCTATTGGAGAGGTTCAGAAAAAAATAAAATGCTTTCTAGAATCTATGGCACAGCATTTCCAAAGGCTTCCCAACTTGAGGAAGAATTAAAACGCCGTGAAGAAGCAAAATTGCGTGACCATAACAAATTAGGTCGTGAATTAGAATATTTTACTACAGTAGATACAATTGGACAAGGCTTGCCTGTATTATTGCCAAAGGGTGCAAGAGTTGTGCAATTATTGCAACGTTGGGTTGAAGACTATGAACAGGCACACGGCTGTATTTTAACAAAAACGCCTTTATTTGCAAAGCGTGAATTTTATAAAATTTCTGGACATTGGGATCATTATCTTGATGGTATGTTTATTATGGGTGACCCTTATGACGAATCTAAAGAATGTTTTGCACTTCGTCCTATGACATGTCCGTTCCAGTATCAAGTATATTTAAATAAACAGCGTTCTTATAGAGATTTGCCAATGCGTTTAACAGAAACTTCTACTTTGTTTAGAAATGAAGATTCAGGCGAAATGCATGGTTTGATTCGTGTACGTCAGTTTACGATTTCAGAGGGGCATTATATTTTAAGACCTGACCAATTAGAAGAAGAATTTAAAAATTGCCTTGATTTTGCAAATTATTTTTTAGATACTGTCGGCTTATTACAAGACTGTACGTTTAGATTTTCACAGTGGGATCCTGAAAATCCAAATAATAAATATGAGGGTACAAAAGAACAATGGGACGAAGCACAGCGTGTCATGGGTGAAATTCTTGACCATTTGGGCTTGGAATATACAGTCGGTATTGATGAAGCAGCATTCTATGGACCTAAATTAGATATTCAATATAAAAACGTTTTTGGCAAAGAAGATACATTAGTAACAATTCAAATTGATATGTTACTTGCTAAAAAATTCGGCATGGAATATATCGACAAAGACGGCAAAAAACAAATACCTTATATTATTCACAGAACATCTTTAGGGTGCTTTGAAAGAACATTAGCTTATATGTTAGAGCATTTTGCAGGTGCAATGCCACTTTGGATTGCTCCAGAACAAGTTAAAATTATTCCGATTGCAGACCGTCATCTTGATTTTGCAAATGAAATTAAAAATGCATTAGTAAACGTTGGCATTCGTTGTTCGATTGATGACAGAGCTGAAAAAATGGGCAAGAAAATCCGTGAGGCAACACTTGATAAAATTCCATATATGCTAACTGTTGGTGATAACGAAGTAGAAGCAAAGACAGTTTCTGTTCGTTCACGCAAAGGCGATAATTTAGGCAATATGACAATAGAAGAATTGCTTGCAAAATTATTAACAGAAATTAACACAAAAGCAAAATAATCAGAAAAAAGCCGTGTCTCACATGAGATACGGCTTTTCAATTAATTTATGAAATTTATGGCTCTAAATCAAACAACTGATGATAGAAATCTGCATAATCTTTTCTATTATCCTTTGTAAATGCAATTGCAGAAGATGGGTGTAAATTCATTTTGCCAGTTAATAAATACTGAATATCATAGCCCCATTTTAAACCATCTTCTTTGAGTTTCAGAATATAATCCTGATAGAATTGCAGAATTGGTGTTAAATTATATTTTGGATTTTTTAGGAAACCTAATAATAATTCCATTGCACAATTGCCTGCACCTCTGCCCATGCTTCCGACAGTTGCATCTAAGAAACTTGCACCCATAGAGCAACTTTCCACTGTATTGGCAAAAGCCATTTGCTGATTATTATGTGCATGCATACCAACAGATTTGTCAACAGGTTCCATGTAATCCAGATACATTTTTGTCAGAGTCTGAATTTGTTCAGGGAACATTGAGCCGTAGCTATCTACAATATAAACAGCTTTAATAGAAGATTCTGCTAATAATTTCAAAGCTTCTTCAATATCAGAAGTATTGGCTTTAGAAATTGCCATAATATTGCAAGTTGTTTCATAGCCTAAGCTACTTGCATATTCAATCATTTCAATTGCAGCTGGCATCGTATTAATATAAGTTGCTACACGAACCATATCAATGACACTTTCACTTTTTGGGAGCAAATCACGTTGTAAATTTGTTCTGCCCACGTCTGCCATAACAGATAATTTCAAATCTGTGTCATTATTCCCAACAATTCTACGGATATTTTCTTCTTTGCAGAATTTCCAGTCGCCGAAATCTTCAAGTTTAAAAACATCTGTGTCTGC
Organism: uncultured Ruminococcus sp.; assembly: GCA_947177375.1. GTDB lineage: Bacteria > Bacillota > Clostridia > Oscillospirales > Ruminococcaceae > UBA3855. The sequence goes on along the minus strand of CAMWUF010000146.1, from coordinate 422 downwards.
AAGATAGCCCATTTCCATGTAATCCACACCAGCACGAAGATTAGCTAGATACAAAGCTTTTACAAATTCGTCTGTAAAGAAAAAATTATTCACAAGCCCACCATCACGGATAGTCGCATCAAAGACCTTAATATCAGGTCTATATGTCATAAGATTGCCTTTGCGTTCCATTTCAAAAAAACTCCTTTAAACTTTACTATTTTAAAGCGTTTAAGCTTTAAATCACTACAGTCTATTATACTGCTTTTTATTTCAAAATGCAAGTCTTTTTCAAAAAAAATTTATTTTTTGTCAATTTTTCTAAATTCAACAGTTTTTTTCTGTGACTTATTCATTAAAAATTTTTTTATTCTTCTTTTTTATTATGATTTCTCTTATGATTGCAAAGATTAAAAATAGGCAACACATGCAACGAATAAACC
>CAMWUF010000145.1 GCA_947177375.1 uncultured Ruminococcus sp. | reverse complement strand
CATTCTTGCTATATATATTATGTAGACAGTCGGACAAAAGTTTAATAGCTGTAAAATATTCTGAATCTTCTGCCTCATCATTGCACAGACTTATAAACTTTTTTCTTTTTCTTGCTGTCAGCGATTCAGATTCAAGAATATCGGAATGGCGTTCAAATTCATCAGCAATAATATTTCTGAACTGCATAAACGCCTGTTCAAAAGTAGGCTGTTTCATACTTTTCAGTGACAAGTTTATAACAGGGTACTGTCCCATTTTACCTGTATATTTCTCTACTGCTCCTGAAATATCAAGTCCATCAAAAAGATAAGAATTATTTTCTTCTGTCTTTTCAAAGAATCTCTGTATCATGCTCATATTGAGGGTCTTTCCAAAACGTCTCGGACGAGTAAACAAAGTTACTTTACTATTACTGTCAAGCAGTTCTTTAATAAGCATTGTATTATCGACAAAGTAATAACCTTTGTCAATCATTTCCTTAAAGTCTTCTATTCCTATAGGAATCGGTTTATAATCAGTCATATCTGTTACCTCTCTGCAATTGTTGTTACATTTATTATAACATATCTTAAGGAAAAATTCAACTGAAAACAAGCAAAAACTCTGTTCATTTTAGAATATCGGAAGGAGTTTTTATATTAAGATTTTCTAATTCTTTTTCAGTATAAATACAAAACTTGTCGCTATACTGACTTAAATGAATTTCTACTAAATCTTCAATCTTCATCTTTTTACTTCTTATAAACAATGTCACTGTCATTAAAATACAATGACAGCAATATTAAATCTTGTTTATTGTAATTTACTTATTGTGGATTCGACAATCCTGATTTTCTGATTCAGACAAGTTTTCAGTTTCTGATTGTAATTATTAACAATTCCTTTTATATAGCCAAGTGTAGCTTCCTCAATATTGCTTTTTGCATATCTTACAGCATCTTGCAAGTCGCTTCTGAGTTCATTTACAGCATCCTGAGCATTGTAGTTGTATTTGGTTACTTCTCTGTCTCTGCCAAACATACCTCTACCATATTCTGTAACTTCAGTATCATCATAATCAATGTACGTTCTGTAATAAGAAGCACTATATTCAAATTCTCTTTTTACAATGCCTACAAAATTTTCACCGACAATCTCACCTTTTTCAAGCATTTTCCAAACTGTATCTCTGTCAGGGTAAACATCAAGATTACAGAAATCAGACGGAAGTTTATCCTTGTCGACAAGATTAGCAACAGCAGTAAGTATATCAGAAATTTTTTTATTGAACTGTGTGTATACACTTCTTTCATCCGTTGAATAGTATGGCTTGATTACATTCACACGATAAGTAGTTATACAGTCAAGAATCTTGCTGTCAATCTGAGAATATGCTCTTGAAGTAAAAGCATCAAGACCAGCACTCTCAGCTGATGAAGAACTTCTATATTCATATCTGCTACTGCCGATATATGGGAAATTAGTTATACAAGAATATCCATCTGTAAAAGCTATATCATCTCTATTAACAGCCAGACCGTTTGCAAGTGCTTTGAGCTTATCGAGTTCTTCTTTTATCAGCTGTTTTTTGTTAACATTATTGCCAAGACTGATTGCTTTTACAGGACATTCAGAGATTACAGTATTAAGTACTGTGTCATTCTCAGCAAGTACACCTTTGATAACCTGTGCATTACCATCAGCGTTTTCTTCAAAATACTTTGGACATTTCACAATGCACATTCCACAGCCATTGCATTTTTCATTAATAATAATTTGTCTCATAATTTTTACTCCTTTTGCTTATTGATCTATTATTTCATTCATCTGTTCAAGGTAAGCCTCACCAGTTTGAATCATTTCGATAGCAGACTTACACAATTCACCGTTTTCATCAAGTACAGGGATATTTATAACATCTGCCATCACCGCCGCAATGTTGACACAGGTCATGAGTACGCCTTTATCCTGCTCTGTATATGTTTTGACGTTAGTGCCATTCTGTGCAATTATTCTTTCAGTTTCTGAAATTGAGCCTAAAAATAGTGCATTCATTCTCATAATAAGACTTGAGATTCTTTCAGCACGTCCAATAATTGCATCATAGACTTCTGCAACAGATCGTGCCTGTGAATACACTACATTTGCAGCACTTAACTGACTCCTTGCAGCTGAAAGATTTCTTTCTGAATCTGCAATCATAGAACCTGCAATGCCCTTGAAAACTACTTCTACTATAAGCTGTCTATCCGTAAGCTGTTTTGTTGTTACAGTCTGCATTGACTGCAATACTCCGCTTGAACGAAAATTATTATATACGGCAAGCTCATTTTTATCAGAAATAGTAAGGTCAATTTTCTGAATCTGCTGGTATACCTCAACAAATCGTGGCAAGGTAGACTCAATGACAGCACGTTTTCTTTTTGCAACAATCTGCATTTTCTTGTCTGCTGTATTGCGTTTCTGATTAACAAGGTCACATGCTTCTGCTTCTCTTGTGTAAGCCTTTGAACGTTTTGCAAGTGCTTGCTGGTCCATTTTGTTTGACTTGTCTGCACTATATGCTAGTACACCAAGTGTTGCTAATTCTATAAGCAATGTAATCCCTCCTTAAAAATTAAGTTTCAATGGCATATCAAGCTGTAACTCGTATTCGTCAAGATTTTTAAACATAACAGATTTACCAAAAACAGATAAAATTTTGTCAAGACCATTAATAATTCCCTGCAAATCGTATACTTCTTTGCAGGCTGAAACAATTATCATATCAAATCCTGATTCGATATTTTTATCCCATTTCTGATATTCATTTTCAACTATATTGCGGAATTTCTGCCTTTGATATTCCATCTCTGCAATTGCTTCTGTTTCCAGCTTGCGAATTGCCTTTTCTTTTAGTTTATAGTCATCAAGTGATTTCAGATTATTTATAATATTTGTTCTTACTGCAATAATGACATTGCAGGCAACAGTAGCAATCATGGTACCTATAGCACGTCCAATAATTTCACCAGCACCTGCTCCTAAAATTCCGCCTGCTGATATACCAATTATCTCACCCACAACTGCACCTACTTCACTGCCTATCATCTGTGCAACCATTGTCGCCCCTTTGTCCCCTATTTCAAGCATAAATTCATCAGCCGTAATTTCACCATCAATAAGTCTTGATGTCGACTCTGCAACAATTGCACCAACTTGTATCAGCTGTCCCAACGCACCACTGTTTTTCAATGACTGATAAAGAGCATTATTCACAAGTGCTGCATCTGCAACATTTTTTATCACATCTTTTCCGACTGTTTCTATTGTAAACGTTCCAACATCTGCAACAGCATCTTCAAGACTTTCTTCACCTGTTGCCACATCTACAATATGGTCAACTCCATACCGTACAAATTTCATTGCATTATCTTCAACGCTTTTTTTTGCAGAATCTACTGTTAAAATGCCGATATTTTCAGCAGTACGAGCTGTAAATTTGCCTGTCAGTGCAACATCAGATTTTATTTTTTCTTCTGCCAGATGCACTCTGCCTTTTAATGAAAGTCCATTATCAGTATCAATAATAACTTCAAAATCACTCTTTTCTCCCTTTGAAGCATTCAATGATTTAGGCAGTATTCTTAAATTTTCATCGCAGTTTGCGATTTCCTGTACATCATCATCTGAAAGAAAAGGATTATGTTTTACTTTGTCATGAACAGACTTTAGTGAATTTATGTGGTCTGTTTCTGCTGAATGTTTTGCCCATTTCTTAGAAACGTTTTCACCGTCAGCATTTTTCATGTGATATTTTTTTTGTGCAGTGGTCTGACTTTTGTGCAAAATTTCTCCTGTTGTGGAGTCTGTTATAGCTGCACTATCACCGAAAACTTTTTCTTTATATGCTTTTTTAGCACTTGCTGAATCATAACTTGAACGGTCATAATCTTGTGTAATGCCTAATTTTTTATCCACAAAATCACCTTTTTCCTCAATAAAATTCATATAATTATATTATAC
>CAMWUF010000144.1 GCA_947177375.1 uncultured Ruminococcus sp. | reverse complement strand
ATATAAAATCGGTTATACTTGGCTTAAGGAGGTGACAAAGTGATTCATCAAATAAGTCAAAAAATAACCGATTTTTTGATTTTCAAAGGAATTATTGAAAAAGAGGATTCGGATGTTTATGTGTATGGTTATGAAACATTTATTTCTGGAATAATAGACTTTTTCCTTATAATCACAATTGGCGTTTTTCTAAAATGCCCCTTTAATGCATTTATTTTTTTTATTATGTTTGTTTCTATTAGATTGTATACAGGAGGATATCATGCTGATACTTATGTAAAATGTAAAATAACCATGATTTTAATACTTCTCACAGTACTGGGTTTATCTTTAATTGAATTCCCTTTTTATACAATCAGTCTATTGATGATATTACTTAGTATCACAGTATATTTTCAAGCACCAATTGAAAATAAAAATAAACCACTTGATGAGATGGAAAAGAAGAAATATCACAGAATTAGCATAATTCTCTCTCTTTTGTGGGGAATTATTGCAATAATGATATATTTCTTTTCAATAAATATTTCTGTTACAATCTCAAGCACAGCGTTTTTTATTACTATGTTGATGATTGTAGAAATATATAGAAAGGAGGAGAAGAAGAATGAAAAAGAATAATGTAATTCTAAAGATTGTTGCTACAATTGGTTTCAAATCAGCTGTAAAAGCAAGCGGAGCTGCATCTGCTTATTCCTGTTATCAACCGAAAGAACCTGCCAATTTGAAAAAATTAAAAAAGTAATTATTTCGGAGCAAAGCATTTGACAGAAATTTAGTGGTAGCAAAATGGGATTTCTATTTCAGAGCATTCTATGTTTTGTGTCAAGTTATTGCCATTACTTTTTGCATAACCAGAAGAAACAGAGGTGCTTAGATTTCTTGTGAATGACAAGTAGAAAAGCGGTAATTAACACAGAAAGGAGGGTGCTATGAAATATACACAAAAATTTAAGTTTGCAATTTCTGGTGTGATAAGTGCAATAATGGCTATTAGTACTGTTTCTATCACTCAAATTCAAGCTAAATCAGCAGAAGAAGTAACTACAGAAATTGATATTTCTGCTACAGATTATCTACTTGGTGATGTTAATATTGATGGTGAATTTGATATTTTAGATGTTGTAATATTAAAGAAATGGTTATCTGGCAAAGGAAACCTTAATTATTGGCAAAATGCTGATTTTAATGATGATGGTATTATAAATATTTTTGATTGGTGTCTTATGAAAAAGAATTTGATTAACAAGATGAATCCAGAAATATATCCTGTGGAAAATCCTGACATTATTGATGAATTTGAGCCTTGTACAGCTACACTTGATGAATATTTTGATACTTGGCATTTTGAAATATATATAAAACATCAGTATAGTGTTCCAGAACGAGTATGGACAATAGAAGATTTTCAAGGTATTGAAAATATTGAAAATCTTTATATTCATCGTCAATATGAAACAGAATCTCCCTACAGACAAGTATTAGAAATTAGCTTGAAAAATCAGCGTGTGGGGCAAGAAGAAATATTAAAAATAATTCGTGATATTGAATCATTGCAATTACCAGAGATTTGGCACATAGAAGTAACTACTACTGGTGCTATTTTTGGTGATGGTGATGATGATATAGATGGATAAATAAAACTAGAAAGGAATGATTAGTATGAAGAAAAATATTTTTTATAGTATTTTATTTGGTCTTTTCTCTGCAACTATATGTACTTCACTTGTTGCTACAAATTCCATTGATAGCTTTGCATTAGAGAAAAATGATTCTATTGATTATACTGCATATGGTTTTGGTGATGAGGATATTGACTATGTTAGTGATGTTCCTTGTTATGTACAGTCAAGTGATTCTACATTGTTACGTTCTACTATTATTTTGCCAAGTAGTGTTGATTTAAGTGAAACATCTTATTTTCCACCTATAGGGAATCAACAACAAATGGGATCTTGTGTCGCTTGGGCAACAACATACTATCAATTTACATATGAAGCTAATAAATTGAATAATATTGTAACTACAAAAGAAAATTCTTATTCGCCTGCTTGGACATTTAATTTATGGAATGGTGGACTTGATGAAGGCTCATATAATATGGTCGCTTATGACATCTTGGCTAAACATGGAGCTGTGCGTTGGAGTGAAAACCCTTATCAAACAACTAATGGAAAGTTAGACGATATAGATGCAAGCAATTTTGATTTCAACTGGTGTACTGACACAAATGCTATGATAAAAGCATTAGATACACGACTTACTGCTTCTCACGAAATTAAAGTATCTTCATCAAAGGATTTGAATGGGATAAAAGAAAAATTATATGGTACAGATGGAACAGATGGAAAAATACTTAATATTAGAGTGAGAGTTGGTGATAATTTTAGCAATTGGACATTTGGAGAACGGTTAGATCCTGAAACTGGGGAAGAAAAAAATGAAGCTGTTGTTTATCGAGCTGAGGGTAATGTGGATGGTGGCCACGCTATGACTATTGTTGGCTATGATGATAATGTGTGGTGTGATATCAATAATAATAACAAAGTAGACGAAGGTGAACTAGGAGCTTTTAAAGTTGCAAACTCTTGGGGAGATGATTGGTGTAATAATGGATATGTTTGGATTGCATATGATGCCTTAAATTATAAAACTTCTATTGAGGATAATGAAGCGAATAATACTGTTTCAAGAATATCTATATTTGATCGTAATGGCGGAGATACTAACAGGTTCTATTACATAGATGTAGAAAATAAATCACCATATTATATTGGGCAATTAGAAATCAATACTGATTATCGTAACTCTTTAAAAATTAATGCTGAAAGAAATTCAACTGAATTTATAAACGTTAAAGAAAGATTAAAGCATTATAAAGGCGATATAGATTCACCAATTTCATACGATGGAACGTTAGTATTTGATTATGATGATTTATGTGAACCAATTTCTAATTATATAGACGAATATAACTGGGGTGTTAAAATAACTGGCAATCATAAAAGTTTAAAATTTAAAGTTACTGATAATCTTTCAAACACAATTGTTGATTTCGGAGAACTTATTAAAAATACTAGTAAAAATGAGTATCAAGCTGATAAACCTATTTCTTTATCCATGGGAGATTTAAATTATAATGGCGTAGTTGATAGTGTAGATTCACAAATTTTTTCTACTGGAATACTATCTAATTTACAAAAATATCTTGCAAAAAATATGGGAAATGGTACTGGTTCCAGTTCTTCTTCCAGTTCTAATTCTAGTTATACCATTGATTATAAGGTTGCACAGGACTGGGGAGCAGGACAGAATATTGAAATTACAATCACTAATACTGGTGATACTCCAATTCGTAACTGGGCTTTACAATGTGATAATTTCTATGGAACAATCTCAACTTTTTGGAATTGCAAATTACAAGGTGATAATATTATTAGATGTCAAGACTACAATACTGATATTCCAGTTGACTCGTCAATAACAATGGGATATATTTTAACAAATGCAACTGGTGACACTCCCAAATTTAACTTATGTTCATTCCGTGATGCAAAGCAAGATGGATATTCTGTTGATTTTAATGTGACAGCAGAATGGGGCGAAAACTTTATTGGTGAAATCAAAATTACAAATACTACTGATGAACCAATTATGGCTTGGGAACTAAACTTTGATACTGTAAACTTTACTATTTCAGCAACAAATCAATTTGAAATACTTACAAATACAAATCAAAACTATACTATTACTGGAACATACAATGGTAATATTCCTATTGAACCTCATTCAAGTATTATTATGCAATTCAATGGTGAAAAAACTGGAACACCTTTCCTTTCAAATATTTCAATGACAGAAATGAAAATTAAAGAATAAAACATACTAATTCAATTTCATACACTGATTAGGAAAATAATCCTAAGTAGTGTCATCCTGTCAAAAAAGTCCCTGCTTTCGAAAAGGAAGCAGGGATAAATTTATGCAGGC
>CAMWUF010000143.1 GCA_947177375.1 uncultured Ruminococcus sp. | reverse complement strand
ATATAATAGGTTTATAAGCTAATATCTGCTCTACAATTTCTTCTGGCGTTTTTTCATCAAAAAAGATTAAATCACTAATATTAGGACACACTACATTATTTTCTAAATCATTAAGCATAATATCTAATTCTTCCTCTGTACCTTTACAATTTTTGATTTTTCTTACCATATCAATTAAATCATTCTTGTTCATTTTCTACACCTCAAAACTAACGTCCAAAATAGAAACCATTTTTCACAATGCTTATTTCTATACACTGAGAATGAATGATATCAATTCGCCATACCTCATTACAGTTATTGGTAACATATATCTGCTGTTTCTCTCTATAGATTCTAACAAATGGGTTCGATTCATCAAAAGAAGCCAACCAAATCATTTGATTTGAATCCAGAGAAACAGCTAAAATAAATCCATCTCCACCATAACTTCCACCGCCACAAATAATTTTGCAATTCATTTCTTCCACTATGAGTTCTGCACTTGGATAAGCATAAGTATAATCTATCTCATTGTCACATAATATATTACACTCTTGTTTACACAAAATCCTTTTGCGGTCTTGCACAGATATTTCTATATTATCCATATCACCATTTGAATACATGATGCCATTTATAATAGGCAATTTTTCAAGCTCCATACTAATTAATAACCTTTCTTATTAATATTAAATACCATCAAAGTAATTGCGGAATCCCATTCCAACTTAATTCAGGCATTTGTTTCAAACGATTCATAAAAATATAAATTACCTGATTATCACCCCATATTCCACTATATGGCTTTGTTGTTAAAATTGTCAGATGATAAATTCCTTCTTCTACTTGGATTTGTTGTTCTTCTGGAACATCATTGCACCACTCCAAAAGCCACAAAAAATCGACGATAGAAATTATATTTCCTTTCACATTTATTGCCAATCTAATGGAAATTGGATATTGTTTACTAATTTCATAATTTGGATAGCCTTCCCTGATTTTTATCTCGAATTCTCCTCCCGTTCCAATATTAAACCCAACAATATCACCTTTTTTAATATGTTTTGCAGCCTGTTCTGGCAATAAAAATTCATTTGTTAAGAAATCTTCACCTTCTTTAACATAGTGCATCGCTTCATTAGAATAAAGAACCAAGCCCATTCCGTCAAGAAATATTTTCATGTTTTTGTAAATCATATAAATCTCCATTCTATTCATGCATTTATAAACTAAAGATTATTTCCGAATCTGTTAGATAGCACAAACCAGTTAACAATACCATGCATAATTTCACTCCCTTTCAATATTTTTAGTATGATATTTATTATTTCGATATAATTCCGCTTATCATCATAGAGGCTATTTGTTCAAAATCATTTGGATTTAAGTCAATTTTCCTTAATCCAAAAAAGATTATATTTTTAACTTCTTTGACATGAGCATTATCCAAATTTAAAACAGGAAGAAGAAGCAATGCTATTCTTGAATCTTTCACTCCATCAATCAAATCACAATATATATTCCAAGTAATGCTTTGAATTTCATATGCAGGCCCTGTACAACCTATTTTTTTCCCATTTAAATAATAAATAGTATCCCCTGGGTGAAATGCAATCTGATAATTATTTTCATTTAATACAATACACAGAGTCGTTGGTTCATCCACATATCCATCACAATCATCTATTATGTTTTCTGTATATTGAACAAAATCATTTACCCACTTTTTAACCGCATCATAATCATAGTGTTCAAACATAAACTCACATAAAGTAATTTCATCATTTTCACTTAATGCATTCGGAAAAGAAGACGATATAAAATACAGCCAAAAAAACTTGTTATTCATAACAGAATTAATTATAACTTTTTTCATGAAATCACAAATCCCCCATTTACACCTAAAATTTGCCCTGTAATAAAATCAGCTTTTTCACTGCATAAAAATAAAGCAGTCTGTGCAATATCTTCTGGCATGCCGATTCGTCCTAAAGGCGTTTCTTCGGCAAGTTGCTGTAATACTTGATTATCATAGCAATTTAACATAGGTGTCTGAATTACACCACAGGCAATGCAATTCACTCTGATATGACTTGGTGCAACTTCCTGTGCTAATGCCTTAGTAAAGCCTATCATAGCGGATTTCGTTGCGGAATAATCCACTTCACAAGAAGCTCCAACCTGTCCCCACATGGAGCTGATATTTAAAATACAGCCTGATTTTCTATGAACCATTTGCGGAAGCAATAATCTTGTGCATTCAATTGCTCCCAGAATATTCACAGCAAATAATTTTTTTCTGGTATCTGGTGCAATATCTGTCAATAAGCCTGTAACTGACATACCTGCATTATTAATTAATACATCAATATGCCCTGCGATTTTTAATACAGTATTTATCATCGTTTCAATTTCAGAAATTTCTGCTAAATCTGCTTGTACGGCAACCCCATGTAATTTTTTTGCTAATTGTTCCGTTGTTTTATTATGATGATAATGCAAAATTACAAAATATCCCTCTTGTGCAAATAATTCTGCCATTTTAGACCCAATGCCACCGCCTGCACCTGTAATGAAAACTGTTTTCATGCTTGTTTCTCCTGATTCTCTAAAAATTTCATTGGCACAAGTAACAGCACAGCAATTGCAATCAGCATGACAATGGCACAAGGCAGACTTGCTTCCAGTCCAAAATCTCCGCCATTTGCTAAATTAGCGTTTTTTACCAGAGAAACAGAAAAAATTGTCCCTCCCGTATCAATGCCACTGACTGGCAAGCCATAGAAATTCCCTTGCACAAAATTCCAAACACTATGAATCGCACATGCACCCAATAAGCTATTTGTTCTCAGAACATAAAGCGAAATCATAATTGCATACAACGTCAAATTAATAAAGGCGTTCAAAGAAAAGCCATTATTAAAGCCATGCATTAATCCAAAAAAGACGGAATTTACTGCAACTGCCCAAACGGGACTATAATTTCTTAAAATAGTTGTCATGAAATAGCCACGACAAATAACTTCTTCACTCATGCCTTGCAAAAGCCACCCTCCCAGCATAACTAAAATACTAGTAATCGAAAAGCTTTGCAAACCAGTCCAAGTAATCCCACCCATGCAGAGTGATAATAACACGACTAGACTAAATAGTACGAATCCCACGCCTAAGCCTGCAAAATAGTGCAGAATGGCATGTCTTTTATGGAATCCCAAAGTATTTAATTTCCTGCCCTCTATCAATCTGCAAAATAAGAGTGTTACTAAAGTTGCAAATGCTGTGCAGTACAGTATAATTTTTGTCATAGATGGGTCTGCTAATAAATTTGCTATTTTATCTCGCACAACGGCTTCATCAAGTGTCCCTGTGATTTGCATTTGTTCTGTTGCCCATGCCATAAGTTTTGGTATGATAGCAATTATCATTGGCAAGCCCTCAGCAATCTGTCCAATACAAAATACAACTAGAAAAATTAATATTTTCAAGATTATATTCTTAGGTGTCAAAAATTTTTCTGATTCTCTGACAGTTTTTGTCAAAGCATAGTCTGTGTGCAACTTCATATAAAAACCTCCTTTTTTTTTATTATAGCACATATTTTCATCATCTGCAACAGATTTCAAAAAAAAAAATGCTCCCTTAGAAGAAGCGGAGGCTGTCGTATTATTGAACTGAACTACTTAGCGGAGAGTGACAGTAGTGACGGCAGTCTGCTGTGGACAGAAGTTACTGACCCTACTGTCACTCAAAGTTCTGAAAATGTCTATTCTGCTTTAATTGCTATGAGTGACAGTGGAAAGCATAGTAACAGTAACTAAAAGCCCAAATCAATTAGCAAACGCCACACAAGCCAATGTGAGCGATTTTTAGGCTAGATAATCACCAACAAATATTTTAATCAATCGGAAAATCCTAAAAGCAGGTCAAAAATCATGACAGAAGAAAATTGCAGGTTAAAGCTGGGTAAACCCATCCTTTACAGCGGACGGCAAAGTCGACCACATTTAGGGAATAATAAAAATTCGTATCGGGCGGCGGTAAGAAAGTCAGATATTACAGTTACAGTCACCTGATTCACGAAAACAGGCAAGTTCAGGCGATTTGATACAATCGAAACTGTGTTACAGCAAAGGAGGAGGATCATCATGAGCAAAAAAGAAAGAAATG
>CAMWUF010000142.1 GCA_947177375.1 uncultured Ruminococcus sp. | reverse complement strand
AGTTATATAAGGAGGAATTTTTATGTCTAATTTAAAAAAAATCATTGCTGGAATTTGCAGTCTTGCTATGCTTGCAACAGGAAGTATGTTCCAAGTTTCAGCATTCGCAAAACAAGAACAAGAACAAGAACAAGAAATTGTTTTGCCAGATAATTTTTTATATTACAAAGGCGATTTAAATCAAGATATTTCTGTTGGAATTGCAGATATTATTTTAATACAGAAATATTTACTTGGTCTGCAAACATTCAGTCATGAACAATTCGACATTGGCGACATGAACAATGATGAAATTGTTAATATTTACGATTTTGTATTAATGAAACGTGCAGTTTTAAATAATAACTGGGAAATGGTTCTTGATGAATCTTCCACAACAGAACCTACAGAAACAACCGAACCTACAACAGATTTTACAGAACCTACAGACTCTACAGAACCTACAGACCCTACTAACACAACGGAGGAACCAACAGAATCTAATAAATTTATAACAGCTCCCATTTCAGAAATAAAAGCTTCACTTCCAACACAGGGAAATGCAAATTTAGTGATTTTTTATGTAGATTTTCCAGACTGTCAATATGACTATGCACCATCTGAAGAAGAATTAACACAAATTGCATTCGGCACAGAAAATGATTCTAATGCAAATTATCCATTTGAAAGCATGACGGCTTTTTATAAACGTTCGTCTAAAAATGCCATGAAATTAACTGGCAAAGTATTCAGATATACAACAAAAGAAAATCGTTCTGCTTATGATACGGATAAAGCAAAACTTGCCAAAGAATGTTATCAGGCTTTTGATGATGTAATTGATTTCAGTCAATTTGATGGCAACGGCGATTCTAAAATTGATGCAACATTGTTTAGTGTTCCAACAAAAGCAGGTGATGACGATTGGTGGCCATGTGCAGGAGATTCTGGTATTATAGACTATATGCCAGACGGCATGACAATTGGACATATTATTACAGGCAATGCACAAGTAGAAACACTTACAGATTATAAAAATTTTAATTCTAGTTATTTGCATGAAATGGGGCATTGCATGGGATTACCAGACTATTATTTATATAGCTCTGATGATTTTGAAGGCTTCCATGGTGAAGAAGATACAGCTGGTACAGAATTAATGGACTGTGATGCTTCAACAGATTTTTGCTGTTTTTCAAAATTAATGCTTGGTTGGTATAAAGAAAATCAAGTTTCTGTTTATGATAAAAATAAAGGCGGTGAACAAAGCTTTATTTTAAATAATGCTCAAACAGATAACGGAAATTGTTTAATCCTGCCTTACGGCGATGTGAATTATACTGGAGAATACATAATTTTAGAATATATCACACCAGATAAAAATAACAGTAGTAGTGTTTATTCATGGATTACAGTTGGCAACGGGATTCGTGCGTATCATGTAAAAGCTGATATTCATAATAATGGCTGGTGGACGCATTTTAAATATGAAAATGGTTCAGAATTTACAAACAATGATGATAATGGTATTCGTTTGATTCGACTTGCTAATGACGCTGAGGGTGGAGATGTATTTAAAACTGGTGATGTCATTGACGGAAAAATTTCAGGTTTTCATTGGTATGCTCCAGATGAAACAGAATCTATTGATACAGGTTATCGTGTGACAATTGGCGAATGTGTAAACGGACAATATACAATTACAGTTACTCAAGATTAATAAATTAATGAAAAAAATCCCCTCTTAGTAAGAGGGGAATTTTTTTAGCTCTGTTCAGATAAATATAAGCTTGCACGGCTTTGAATCATTTCAACAGCAGTCTGTGCGGTCTGGTCTCCAGAGAAGAATTTTTCTGCTTCTTATTGAATAATTGTATAAATTTGTTCGTTATAATAAGTCGTTTCTGTCACACTTGTAATATAATTTTTTATCTTATCTATATCTGCTTGTGTTGGCATATCTAATTCTACAGATTCTTGTCCACGATAGATAGTATAAGGCATGACTTGTGTTTCTCCGTTTTCGTCTATATAAGTATCTGGTTCTAAAGCCTGTTGTGCTTTTTTATCAAATGCTTCTATTCTGACAGGTGTTGACCAGCTCAAATTTTCCTGAAAATCTTCTGACAGCATAAATTCAAAAAATTTCCATGCCTGTTCTTGCATATCAGAATTTGCAGAAATCGCAAGTGTATAATCTGGCTGGAAACGTCCGCCATTACTATTTTCATTAACAGTTGGATAACCAACTTTTGTAACATCAGCGTCACCAAAATAAGTTACTGTTTCTCGAATCTGGTCTTTGATACTGCTGATATAGCAATCTCTAAATAAGACTTTATCATTGATATATTGGAAATCTTGTTCATTCCAGTACTTTTCCCAATCGTCCTGCGTAAAAGAATCCATGTTTGTATTTACTTCTTCTGGATAGGTTGCACATAATTCCAATAATTCTGTAAATTCAGGTGTATTAAAATTGCAAGTTGCATTATTTACATCAACAAATGCACTTAAATTACCCATTAAGAAACGATATAACGCACCACTTCTTGACATTTCTGAAAATGCGGTCATGCCTTCTGGCAAATTTTTAATAAGTTCTGTAAATTCGGCAACAGATAAACCGCTTTTACCGTTGACATGTTCTGTTTTTGCTTCCAGTGTCTGTACAGAAAATCCAAAGCCTAATTTATATAATTTATCACCGTATTTCAACGCATCAAAGAAATTCGTAAAATATTCATTTTGATTGAAATTGCTGACATGGTCAGTTAAATCTATAAACATGCCTTTATTCGCAAAACTTTCATAAGAAATTGAATCTACATTGATAATATCTGCAACAACTCCAGATAGCATGTCATTGTTTAATTTTTCCATGCCTGCTTCATAATCCTCATCTGTACTATAATTAGAATAATCTACAACACCAATACGATAGTCTGAATTGGAACGATTAAATTTAGTAACAGCTCTTTGCAAATTTGTAGACAATGCAAATGTCGCCAAAGTAATTAATTGCACGTTTTCAAGTTCTTTCTGGTCACGTTCTTTTAATAGATAAATTCCAGCTTCTTCGCTTCCGTCACCATAATCATAGGTCGTGATAATAAAGCGACCGTCTTCTAATGCTGTTATCATGCCGACTGTATCACCACTGAAATCTGAATTTATCCAATTGACAACTTCTTCACAAGTTCCATTTTCAAAATTAATCCCATAAGTCGCCTGAGAATCATATACAAAGAAATCATAATTACCAGCACCCATACTTGCACTATTAAACCATCTTGGCATATCAGAAATTTCTATTTTTTCAATCGCATTCGTTTCTGGATTAATCGTACCCAAACTGTACTCCCAATTGCTATCCTGATAAACAACAATTGTTTTATCTTCCGTTGCAAATACATTGTCGATATACTGAAAATCGCCTGTAACCTCCCCAGTTTTTTTGAAATCTTTGTCATAAATATCAAGAGCTGGCTCTCCCATTTCAGTATAAGAAACAATATAATAACTGTCTTTACTGGAAATTAAATTATTCATAGAAATATCTTTTAATACTTCATTCATGTCTTTTGTTTCCAGAACATTAAAATCTTTGTCATACACTTCCATTGTGTAACCTAAATCTTGATAAGGTTCTTCTTCATTTTCTTCATCATAAATATAAGCATTAAACAGAAATACTGGATTTCCATCTGCATCTGTAAAATAAGATGCAATATAAGCATTTGTTTTTTCGTCCAGTGATTCTAAATAACTAAGTTTCACTTCTTTTTTAGAATCATCTGCCATGTTATATAAATACATTTTTTCTTCATATTTATCATCATAACCAGAAATAAATAAATTATCTCCGACAGTGTAAACCCTGCTGAAACCTTCCAAGCCATCAATTTTAATTGTTTCTGAAGAATAAGAATGGTCAAAAGAAATATCTAATGCTGTTGTTTTGCCAGATTTGCTAGAATTTGATGAATGATTCCCGTTGGAATCTGCTTCCTCTTTTACACAGCCTGTTAATACTGTTGTCAACATCATAGTTGCTAACATAGCACTAATGCCTTTACAAATTAAATTTTTTTGTTTTTTCTTCATAAAAAATTACCTCCTAAAGTAATCCATGTGTACTATTCTCATTAATACAGAAAATAGTATAACAT
>CAMWUF010000141.1 GCA_947177375.1 uncultured Ruminococcus sp. | reverse complement strand
GCATTTCTACATTTAGTTCAACTGGAAAATAATCAATCAATTTTACAATTTTTTTCATAATATTCAGTGAATCTATAGTATCTACAATGCCACTCTCATCAACATCGGCAAGAACTGCTTGACTTTTTGTCAAACTTTTCTGTCCTAAAATCGCTTTATTAATTACAATAATATCTAAAATATCCAATTCACCATTTCCATCTGCATCACCAAATACGATATCTTCCCGAACGTCAGTTGTTTCTGTTGGATCTGGGTCTGGTTGTGGTTGTGTCTCAAGAGGCTGAAATTCATAGCCATATGTTTCGGCAAATTCCTGTGTTGTACTGCCTGTATAGCCAATAAATACAGTATCACGACTACCACTCATTGTTGCAAAACTCTCATCAATTTCACAATTATAATCATCAATTAACAATGTTTCAAGATTGCAAAGCAGGAATGCACACTTTCCGATTTTATGGACATTCCCGAAAAGCGTCATTTTCTTCAAACTTGTACAGCCCAAGAATGTATTCTCTGCAATTTCCGTAACTGGATGAGGAATATTAATTTCTTCCAAACTAGAGCATTGCATAAATGCTTCTGCACCAATACTTGCCACATCTTCAGGGAGTTGTACTTTTATCAGATTCTGGCATTCTGTAAATGCTCTTACACCAATACTTGTAACAGAGCTTGGCAATTCAATTGCTTTTAATTCACGGCACATCAGGAATGTTTCATCTTCAATTGCAGGCACACCATCAGGAATATTCACACTCTCTAATGACATGCACTGATAAAACGCTTGTTTGCCGATTTCCTGCACAGTGTCAGGCAATGTAATTCCACTAATTCTTGTGCAGCCATAAAAAGTATGTTCGCCAATGGCTGTAACCGTCTTGCCATCAATTTCATTCGGAACCGTAATTTCACCTGTCACATCTCTATCACATGCTGTAATGGTTATGCCTGTAGCGTTTAGCTTATATTGCCAAATATCATAAAAATAAACTTGATTATAATTAATCTCTGTTGTTGGTTCTGGTGGTGTTGGGTTCGTTGGCATTGGTTCTGGTTCTGTTGGTGTTGGGTTTGTTGGCATTGGTTCTGGTTCTGTTGGCGTTGGGAGAATAATTTCACTTAATTCATTACCTTCTAATGCAATGCCATATGTTCCATCATGATAATAAAATTCTATTGTACCATATGCTGCATGGGAATCCCAATATTCTTTAATAAGTCCTTTTTCTTGGAGTTGATAAAGTAATTCTATTACCAAATCCTGTTTTTTAAAATTAGAAGCATTTTGATAAATTTCAGATTGTTTTAATTCTGCAATTGCATTATCAACTTCTTGCTTTTTCGCAATATCTTCTGAACTTTCTGTTGTATTTGGCGTTAAATTTGGATCTGGTTCTGGGTTATCTTCTTTGTCACCTAAAATATAGGCAACACCTGTTTTTCCTGTATGATAATTGAATTTAATTTGCATACTATCAAAATCTATATCACTATAGCCCGTTATAAGTCCTTCTTCTTGGAGTTCTTCCAGCAAATTTAGAATTAAATTTCGTCTTTTTCCACACATCGCACTAGTGCCTGCATTAATATATGCCTCTGTTTGCTTTAATTCTGCAATGGCATTGTCAACTACTTGCATTTTAGCAATATCTTCTTCCGTGAACTCATCAAAAACTTTAATATAAACAGCATTTGTTGTCATACCTGATATCGTATCTTTGGCATAGAATGATAATCCCCCTGCTTTGCTATTGTCAATATCAACATGACAAGTAAAAGTACAATCATCGACATATTCCATTTCAGTCAAAACTTCATCTGTACTGTTCATTAAAACAATTTGATAATTATTATAATTATCATCATTAGCATAAGCATTAAATACAGTAAACAACATGTCAGAATCATCTGTTGTAAAAATTTCATCATTTGCACATCTTAGTGAAAATGGAATTGCGGCTTGTGTATTTACTAATAATACACTTTGGTTGACAGCAACAAGCGATAACGCTGTTACAAATGCGGTTAGTTTTTGAAAAATCTTCATAAAACTTTCTTCCTTTCTTGATAAATAAATTTAATTTGTGGAGTTCACAAAATTTTGACTGATTTCTTTTACTGTTTCATAAGAAACAGAATTAATTTCCTCCCCTTGTTCTGCATTGCGAATTAATTCGCCAGTTTCTGGGTCGACTTTGAAAACACCTTCATTTTGATTCAGCGTTGCATACGCACCATCAAATAAACTATCTGGAGAAATAAATAATACATATTCTTGCGAAACATTTGGCATTTCAGAATAAGCAAGCTGTTCTTCTATTAAAATTTCTGATGGTTTCGCCATTGCTGGAGGAGCATTATCTGAAACATCCCCACTATTTGATGGCGGACAAATAGCATTATCAGTTTCTTGAGGGGAATCCTCACATGGTGGAAGTGGTGCTGGCTCAAAGTCAACACCATCATTTTCTTGTAATCTATAACCGCCATATTGTACAATGCTCAATAAATCCCCTGCCACAAACGAACCATAAACAGATTCTGTTACTTCTACTGTATAAACAGTATAAGGCTCATTATTTTTAATGGTATTAATAACAGATAATACTTTGCATAGAATCGTTGCACCTGTGTCTTGAAATAATTGTTCTAAACTTGTGTAATTCATTTCAAAATTACTGGAAACAGTTTGTTGTACCACTTGGCTTAATTGCTCTGGTGTTGGTTCAAATGCTTCTACCGTGATTCGATAATCACTTGGTTGTTGTATCTCTGGTTGCGTATCAATAATATTAGGTTCTGTTGGTTCTGTTATGAAAATTGATTCCGTTTCAGTTGTAATGACTTGTTTTGGAAATTCAGAAGAATTTGCAATCGTTTCAGTCAGGAATAATGGCTCTGTTGTTAGCTCTGTTGGCTCTGTTGTTGAAAAACTTTCACTAATTAATTGACTGGTTTCTGTCATTGCGATAAAATCACCATCACATTCTGTGTTAGTCGTAACAAATTCTGTATCTTCTGTTTCAACAGATTCATGAAATATCATTTGACTTTCCGTTGTTTGTTCTTGTTTATCAAAATCGCTAAAATTCGTTGTTTCCTGTTCCACAGTTTGCAATTCGCCAGAAGAATTTCCATGCCGATAGGCTATGCCCGTTACAAACAAAACGCATAAACTAATCGGAATTGCTGTATAGATAATACGCTGTTTTTTACGTTTCTTAGCAAGAAGATACTCATCACGGCGTTGAAATACACGCTGTGCAACGAGTTTATAATCCCGCATAAATAAATCCTTCTTTCTCAAGTTCTCTACGAAGCGAATTTTTCGCTTGATACAGCATATTAGAAATCTGCCGTTTACTTTTTCGCATAATTTTAGCCGTTTCTTGTATATCAAATTCTTCAAAATAAATCAGGCAAATTACCTGTCTGTACTCTGGTTTCATATGCGAAAGTGCTTTGTGAATGGTGATTTTCTGTTCTTCTCTGATATAATTTCGCTCAATATCTTCATGACTGGCAATTCTATCACAATCATAGATAGATATTTCTGAAATTTTGGATTTTTTTCGCAAAAAATCCATTGCCAGATTATGTCCGATTGCATAAAGCCATGTTTTAAAAGAACTTCTTCCATAAAATTTAGGTTTTTTCACGGCAAGCTTAAAAAAAGTATCCTCCATGAGGTCTTCTGCATCATCAAGATTATTTGTCAGGCTATTTAAATATAATACAAGCCCATCTTTGTAATCCCGAATTAATTCTATCATACCAGAATCATCACCATTTAGGAAACGGCGGTAGCTACTTGCACCGTTATCCATTTTGTGTCCTCCTTTTAAAAGCTTTTTTGTGCTTTCATAAACTTAGACGTAAGAACTTGAAAAATATCTTAGCAAATTTTAAAAAAATTTTTAAAATTATTTTAAACTATTTTTTTCGTAATAAATACAATTCCTACATTCATCTGCCTGCCCTGCTACAACACAAAAACTAGTAATCACAATGCCAATCATTGCCCCCAACATACAGCCTAAAAAAAATAACATAAATAATCCTCCTTGTGAATTGAAAAATATGATTATTCTTGTGAAAAAATAATAAAAATATATTTTAAGGGAGGATTTTGCATTTGTATTTATTTTTAAGT
>CAMWUF010000140.1 GCA_947177375.1 uncultured Ruminococcus sp. | reverse complement strand
TCTTACTTTGGTTGACATTATAGTAAGAATATGTTTTGTTTTGTGACAAAATGACAGACTGTATTCCCGTGAAAGATTGCCCCGAGGCACTTTTGCCAGTTTGTAATGTGTCACTGCTGAAATATTTGTTAGAATATATTCAAGAAAAAGGATTCAGAAATGCTGTGCTACTTGCTGTTGACGAACGGATTAGGCAACTAGTAGATACAATGCATTTACAAATTCCTGTGCAATTTGCAAGGTCTTTGGCAGCATTGCATGCCAATACACCAACATTATTATTAAGACAGTTATGCCTGCCTGATTGGGATATGGGAGAATTATTAACACTCTGTAATGGGGGAGCAGTCAGATTATTTCATGCAGACAGTACACCAACATTTGCAGAATTACACCCACAAGGGTCAGTTTTATTAGAGCCAGAACAAACAGAAATGACAGAATATTCTAAATTTCAGCATATCAGAACGCCTGCTGAATACCGTGAAATGCAACAAAAATTATTAGCTACCAGAAAATTTCAGCGTACCAGAATTGGCGAGGGTGTAAAAATCAGCAGAACTGCAATGATTGATGAATTAACTATTATTGGCAATGATTGTATTATTAATCGCAATACGAAATTAGAACGTTGTGTATTAGGTGACGGTGTGCAGATTGGAGCAGGAGCTGTTTTAACAGACTGTGTCATTTGCAGAAAAGCATTTATTGATGAAGAAACGCATTTAGAAAATGCTGTGATTCCACAGGGGACAGTATTACAATCTAATGCCAAAACAGCACGAACAAAACAGCATTGTGTCTTGCCTGAAGATGGCATTTGTGAGGGTTTGCCCCGTTGGAACACAGCAGAAACAGCATTAAAAGCTGGTGCGTCTTTGACTGTTATTGGCAATCGTTTAGCAATTGGCTATAGTCATGAAAATGCCGAAAGTTTAGCAATTGCATCTGTTGCTGGAGCTGTTTCACAGGGTGCATCTGTGTGGCTTGCTGGTCAATGTGCATTATCACAGTTAATTGCAATTTCTAAATTTACAGATTGTAATGCTTTACTCTGGGTGCAGGGGGAACAAGTGATGCAAATCCGTCCGTTTCGTGTCGGAGGTCTGGCTCTCACAGAACAGCAAAGCCATAGAATCTGGCAGGCTTTAGAAGCAAATGCCTGTGAAAGAATCACAGAATTTGGAAAATTGCACCATGCAAATAATTTATTAGCATTATGGGAAGATACTTGTCAGAAATTATTGCCAGAACCAGAATTTGAAATTCATGTCAGTTGTGCAAATGCACAGCTTAGAACTGTCGCACAGAAATTATTTTCAGGAGGCACAGGGCAAAGAATTACACTTTCACTCTCAGAAGATGGAACAAAAATTACTGCATTTTCATCTGAATCTGGTATGATACGCTGGGAGCAGTTATTATTAATCAGTTTATTTTCATTTCAGGAAAAAGGCGAAATGTTAGTATTACCAGAAGATTTTCACCCTGTTGCAGAAGATTTTGCCTCACAGTATCAGGCAAAAATTGCAAGATTATGTCATAGCAATCCTTCACCAGCAATGTTAAATTTATATCAGGAACAAGCCGTCTGCACAGACGGTGTCACATTATTTGCACATGTCTTGCGTGTATTAAAGCAGAAAAATCAGACACTTGCACAAGTTGCAAAAATGTTACCTGAAATCTGCACGGTACAACATGAATTAACAACGTCTCTTACAAGACAAAGTATTGAAAAATTACAGCGTTCTAATCCAGATACAAAAATCAGTATTATTATGCCTCCACAAAGTAAGCTGGTACGCTTGCGAGTGCATGCAGATTCGATTGAAACTGCCGCTGAATTATGTGGTTTTTGGGAAAAAAAATTGCGTATGACGGAAACAGAATCTTTTTGAAAAATCAAAATCATTCAGAACAAATGTGCAGAATTTTAGCTAATCTGCATAATTCTAAGAAAACGTTTGTCTGTACCCTTGACAAAAGCTTGAAATTCAGCTATAATAAAAATTAGGTATTCATGCTCTTGAAATAAAAATTTCAAGGGAACGTTTATTTTTATTTTTAAATTTAAAATTTTTGGCGTTGTGAAGCCAAAAAATTCGGAAGCAATGTTTGCTTCCGTACTTAGTCCGCACTGTTGGCACGAATGCCACAGTCTCAAAAGAGCAATTGACTTCCTGCAATTTACTTCTGCTCTAAGATGATTTTAGAAAATTTTTATTGAATTAAGCATAAAATAATCTATATAAAAATCTATCTGTGCAGGAAATCATCTGCATGTTACGAAATGAGGTATTATATTGAGTGTAAACAATCATAACAATTCACATCGGAAAGGGTATTCCTATGCACAGGATACCACACAAAAGCAAAAGCGTTACACGGTACAACGCACCCGAACAGAAATAATTCAGCCAAAAGTACAAGCACAGCCTAAGCCTGTCAGTAGTACTGGAAAATTAAAAGACTCCCACAGAACACCTATGCGGATTATTCCATTAGGTGGACTGAATGAAATCGGCAAAAACATGACTGTTTTTGAATGCAGCAATGATATGTTTATTTTAGACTGTGGGCTTGCATTTCCAGATGCTGAAATGCCTGGAGTGGATATTGTCATTCCAGATTTTACTTATGTAGAACGTAATCAGGAAAAATTGCGTGGCATTGTAATTACACATGGTCATGAAGACCATATTGGCGGGCTTGCCTATCTCCTGAAAAAAGTAAATGCTCCGATTTATGCTTCTGGTATGACAATTGGATTAATCAAGCATAAATTAGAAGAACATGGGCTTTTAAATAAAGTCGATTTGCATGTTGTTGAACCAAGAAAACATGTCAAAATGGGCTGTATGTCAGTAGAATTTATTAAAGTGACACATTCTATTCCAGGGTCTATGGCAATGGCAATTCATACACCTGCAGGGGTGATTGTGCATACAGGAGATTTTAAAATAGACCATTCGCCAATTGATGGTGAAAAAATTGATTTAGGACGTTTTGGAGAATTGGGCAATCGTGGGGTATTAGCTTTGATGGCAGATTCTACCAATGCAGAACGTGCAGGCTATACGCAATCTGAACGCAAAGTCGGAGAATCTTTTGAAAGATTATTTACAAGAGCAGGTAATAAAAGAATTATTATTGCAACTTTTTCATCTAATATTCACAGAGTGCAACAGATTATTAATATGGCTGAAAAAACCAAACGCAAAGTGGCGGTTCTGGGCAGAAGTATGATTAATGTCATTGCAACAGCAATGGAATTAGGTTATCTGACTGTGCCTAAAAATATTTTAGTAGATATTGAAACAATAGATATGTATCCGCCTGAACGGCTTGTATTAGTCACAACAGGCAGTCAGGGAGAGCCAATGTCGGCTTTGACACGAATGGCTATGCATGACCATAATAAAATTAACATCACACCATTGGATTTTATTATTTTATCTGCAACGCCGATTCCTGGAAATGAAAAACATGTCACAAAAGTTGTCAATGAATTATTAAAATCTGGTGCAGAAGTGATTTATGAATCTATGTATGAAGTGCATGTTTCGGGTCATGCCTGTCAGGAAGAATTAAAATTAATGCTGGCATTGACAAAGCCGAAATTTTTTATTCCTGTACATGGTGAATATAAGCATTTAATTAAGCATAAAAAACTGGCAATAGAAATGGGAATTCCCAAAGAAAATATTTTATTATCATCAATTGGTGATGTGATTGAAACAGATGGTACAAAATTACAGATAGTTGCACAAGTACCGTCTGGAAGAACACTGGTAGATGGATTAGGGGTAGGAGATGTTGGTTCCATTGTATTGCGTGATAGAAAACATCTTGCAGAAGACGGATTAATTATTATCATTGTAGGATTACGCCGTGCAACAAATGAAGTTGTTGCTGGGCCTGAAATTATTTCAAGAGGCTTTGTCTATGTTCGTGAGTCAGAAGAAATGATTCAACAGGCAAGAAAAATTTTGCATCATAAATTAAAAGGTTGTTCGCCTTATGAATTAAGAGATTGGACTTCTCTCAAAATGAAATTACGTGATGCATTATTTGATTTTATTTTTGATAAAACAAAACGTACACCTATGATTTTGCCAATTATTATGGAAATTTAAAATAATATTATTAAAAAAAAGGGGGGGACAGCGTGAAACCAAAGTAT
>CAMWUF010000139.1 GCA_947177375.1 uncultured Ruminococcus sp. | reverse complement strand
TAAAAATAACAAAGCGTAAAGGAGTTGGATTTATGGCAAAAATAAAAGTAGCTGTATTATTTGGCGGTGTTTCCAGTGAACATGATATTTCATTGAAATCTGCAACGAATATTATAAAAAATATTCCAAGAGAAAAATATGAAGTTTTATGTGTTGGTATTACAAAAAAAGGCAGATGGTTATATTATCCAGGGGACGTATCTGCAATTATATCTGGAAAATGGGAACAAAATCCAGATTGCACATCAGCGATTTTGTCACCAGATACTGTGCATAAGGGTTTTATTACGATTGATAATGGAACAGCAACTGTTAAAAAAGTAGATGTTGTGTTTCCAGTATTACATGGTAAAAATGGCGAAGATGGTACAGTACAAGGTTTATTAGATTTAGCAAAAATTCCCTATGTCGGTTGCGGATTGCTTGCATCAGCGTCTTGTATGGATAAAGCAACTACACATACTATTTTGGATTATAATGGCATTCGTACAGCAAAATGGCGTGTGATTTATCAGCGAGAGATGAAGCATTTAAATGAAAGATGTACAGAAATTGCAAGTCAATTAGGCTATCCGTTATTTGTGAAGCCAGCAAATGCAGGGTCTTCTATTGGTGTGAATCGTGCGGAGAATGCAGAACAACTTTTAAGTGCTGTAAAACAGGCATTTGAACATGATAGCAAAGTCATTGTAGAAGAATGCATTTTTGGCAGAGAATTAGAAACAGCTGTATTTGGTTATGATGCACCATTTGCGTCATTTGTGGGTGAAATTGAAGCTTGTAAGCAATTTTATGATTTTGATGCAAAATATGTTTTGAATGATTCTAAATTAGCAATTCCAGCCGATTTGCCAATTGAAAAAAGCCGTGAAATTCAGAAAATTGCAGTAAAAGCTTATATGGCAATGGGGTGTAAAGGCTTATCCCGTGTAGATTTTTTCCTGAAAGAAGATGGCGAAGTAATCCTGAATGAAATTAATACAATGCCAGGGTTTACATCAATTAGTATGTATGCAAAGCTTATGGAGCATATGGGCATGACAACAGAGTATTTAGTAGATAAACTAATTGAACAGGCAATGACTACAGATAGAACTTGTTGAGGAGGAATTTTGACTATGAATCAGAATGCAATCGGTGTATTTGATTCTGGACTTGGCGGATTGACAGCAGTAAAAGAGTTAAACAGAATTCTTCCCAATGAGAATATTATTTTTTTTGGTGATACAGCAAGAGTGCCTTATGGAACAAGAAGCCGTGAGACAATTTTAAGATATACTAGCGAAGATGTTGCTTTTTTAAAACAACACCCTGTCAAAATGATTATTGCCGCATGTGGAACAGTTAGTTCTATCTTAGGAACAGAATCCCCAGTGCATGATATGCCGTTTACAGGTGTTGTTTATCCTGCTGTAAGAACAGCTTGTAGTATCACAAAAAATAATAAAATTGGCATTATTGGCACACCTGCGACTATTAAAAGTGGCAGTTATGAACATGCTATTTATAAAATTAATCCAGAAATTACAGTGACAGCAATGGCATGTCCATTGCTTGTACATCTTGTAGAATATGGCTATACGAATAGAGAGAATCAAATTACCCGTCTTGCAGCGGAAGAATATTTAACTCCCATCAGAAATGCAGGAGCAGATACGTTGATTATGGGTTGTACGCATTATCCGATTATTCGTGATATTATTGCGGATATTATGGGCAGTCATGTAAATTTGATTTCCGCAGGGGAAGAAGCTGCCAAATATGCAAAAAAATGTCTCGCAGAACAAGATTTGCTGACGGATAGTTTGCAGACTGGTCATAATATTTATTATGTCAGTGATAGTGTTGCTAGTTTCCGTGAAAATGCAAAGCATTTTTTGGAAGATGCTGCATATGGGCAAGTGTTCAGCAGTCGGATTTAATTTAAAAGGAGTTAATTTTGAAAGAACAATGGATTATGACATTGCATAATGTTCAATGTGAAGATGGAGAGAAAACAGAAGTTACGCTAAATACTGAAATTAGTTATGAAAAAAATTCCAATGGTGAACGGATTATTACTTATCGGGAATCAGAAGCAACTGGAATGGAAGGTTCTGTTACACAGGTGCAGATTTCACCAGATAATATGATAACAATTATCAGAGCAGGAAAATTCAGTATGCATCTTGTTGTACAAATGGGAAGAAAACATTTTTGTAATTATGAAACACCCTATGGAAATACTATATTTGGAATTTCAGCAAAGTTTATTAATAATACGCTAACTGATGAGGGCGGAATATTAAAATTTCGATATATGATAGATACAAATTCTAGTTTGGTATCTGATAATGAAATTTCAATTGAAATTAAAAAACATGTATGTTAATACAGGAGGATATTTATGACAAATATGATTGAATCTGCAAAAATGCAGTTAAAAGAAATGCTATTGCAGGCAATGGGACAACTTGTTGCAGAAGAAAAAATAGCATCTGAACCAATTCCAGCTTTTACAATAGAAATTCCAGCTGATAAATCTCATGGAGATTTTGCGACAAATATTGCAATGGTTTCTGCAAGAGCTTTGCATATGGCACCAAGAAAAATTGCAGAGCTTTTAACAGAAAATTTGCAATTAACAGGCAGTTATTTTGAAAAATTTGAAATTGCTGGAGCAGGTTTTATTAATTTTTTCTTGCAGAAAAGTTGGTTTGCTGATACTGTACAGGCTATTTTAACTGAAAAAAATAATTATGGTAAATCAAATATTGGAGCTGGTAAATCTGCACTAGTAGAATTTGTTTCCGCAAATCCGACAGGTCCTATGCATGTTGGGAATGCCAGAGGTGCGGCATTAGGTGACGGGATTGCTAGTTTGTTAGAATGGACAGGCTGGCATACAGAACGTGAATTTTATGTCAATGACGCAGGAAATCAAATTGAGAAATTTGCAACTTCGTTAGAAGTAAGATATTTGCAAAAATGCGGTCAGGAAATTGAAATGCCTGAAGATGCTTATCATGGTGCAGATATTATAGAACATGCAGAAAATTTTTATGCAGAATATGCAGATAGCTATGCTAATACAGAAAGTAAAATCCGTCGTGATGCATTAGTGAATTTTGCTTTGCCTAAAAATATTGCTGGTTTGGAAAGAGATTTAAAAAGCTATCGTGTAGTATATGATAATTGGTTCAGAGAAAGTAAATTACATGCAGATGGTAGTGCAATGCGTGTTGTAGAGCAATTAACTGAAAAAGGTTATACGTATGAACAAGAGGGAGCTATTTGGTTTAAGGCAACAGAATTCGGTGCAGATAAGGATTTTGTACTTGTAAGAGAGAACGGCATTCCAACGTATATTGTGCCTGATATTGCATATCATTGTGATAAATTAGTCACTAGAAATTTTGATAAAGCAATTAATGTTCTGGGAGCTGACCATCATGGTTATGTACCAAGATTAAAATCTGCTTTAAAGGCTCTTGGTGTAAATACGGACAAGCTAGATGTTGTGTTAATGCAAATGGTAATTTTACTGCGTGATGGTGAGCCGATTAAAGTTTCTAAAAGAAGTGGCAAAGCTATTGGTTTGGTTAGTTTACTGGAAGAAATTCCATTAGATGCAGCAAGATTTTTCTTTAATATGCGTGAAGCCAATTCACATTTTGAATTTGATTTAGATTTAGCTGTGAAAAAATCTTCCCAAAATCCAGTTTATTATGTCCAGTATGCACATGCTAGAATTTGCAGTATTTTGAGAACACTGCAAGAAGAAAATTTATATCTGGAGGGAACGCCTGTTTCAAAATTGCCTGCACCAGAAACTTCACAGGAAATTGAATTAATTCGGCATTTAGCTATTTTCCCAGCAGAAATTATTTCAGCTGCAAAAGTTTATGACGCATCAAGAATTACAAAATATGCAATTGAACTTGCAACTTTGTTTCATAGATTTTATGATAATTGCAGTGTGAAAAATGCTGAAACACCAGAATTGCGTGAAATGCGTACAGATATTTGCAAAGCTGTCCGTCAGACATTGCAAAATGCAATGATGATTTTAAAAATTGACTGTCCAGAACGTATGGAAAAAAAAGAAGCAGAATGATTATAAATTACAAAATAGTTACAAAATAAAATTTGATAAAACTTGCTTTTGTGATGATTAAACAAATCATTTTGTACATATTCGCCATTTTCACGAAAGAAAAAATAAAATTAACAGTTTATTAATATCCTGTTCATAAA
>CAMWUF010000138.1 GCA_947177375.1 uncultured Ruminococcus sp. | reverse complement strand
TGTTGGTCTCATCTAAATAAATGCAGTTTTACAGAATTTGACCTGTTCTAATATTTAGTAATCCCTAGATGAAAATCTGGGGATTATTATCATAATATAGAAATAATATTATATTTTTATAGAAAGGAAAAATTAGTGATGGATAAAAAATATAGCTATGAACAAAGAAAATTATCATTTCAGCTTGTGCCAGAAACGGTATGGGGAAGTAATTTGCGTCTACTATTGGCAAATTGGAATGAAATTAGTAGAATTGTCCGAAGTACAGGGAAATGTGCTATTTGTGGCATGATGACCAAGCAACTTCATGCACATGAAGTGTGGTGTTATGATGATGAAAATCATGTGCAGATATTAGATAATATTATTGCAGTATGTAAAAATTGTCATAATGCAATCCATATTGGTTATGCAAATGTACAGGGAAAAGGACAGGAAGCATTGGTATGGTATGCAAAAATTAATAAAATTTCAATAGCAATAACCTTGCAAGAGGAAAAGGAAGCTTTTAAAATTTGGCGAGAGCGTTCCTGTTTTGCATGGCAAAAAGAAAAAAATCTATTGGAAAAAATCAAAAAAATAACTGGTATTGCAGGACTTGTATTTGATAGTTTAAAGCCAATTAACGGAAAATATTATTTAAGAGTGCCATTTGAGGAAAAAGATGAGGCTAAAAAATATGGTGCGAAATGGGATGCTGTAAAAAAAATGTGGTATTATGTAAATCCCAATGACAAAGAAAAGTTTCAAAAATGGCTATGGCATGTGCCAGAAAATTTATCATAAAATGCAGTACTCTAATCACTTAGGGTACTGCTATTTGTTATTTTTTATAATCAGCAAGCAATCGCTTTTTAATGCCTTTTAGAATTTGTTGCTTTGCTTGTAAAGCAATTTCAGGAGAAACAGGTTTTGTATTTTCTAATGCATAGGGCATGCCTAATTGTTGATATTTTTGCTTGCCCATGTCATGATATGGCAGGCAATCTAATGCTTTTAATGTTTTTAATCCACCAATAAACCAACCTAATTCTAATTGTTCGTCTGGATTATCTGTCCATTCAGGTAAAATTACATGACGAATCCAAACGGGAATATTTTTCTGATTGCTGATATATTCGGCAAAGGCTAAAATATTTTGATTAGAATGTCCTGTTAAAGCTTTATGCTTAGTATTATTAATATGCTTAATATCCAGCATAATTAAATCCGTTACAGCAAGTAAATCATCTATTAATTCTGGTTGTTCTGGATTAAAACAAATGCCTGAAGTATCTAAACAAGTGTGAATATTTTTTTGTTTTGCTTTTGTAAATAGTTCTGTTAAAAAATCCAGTTGTAACATCGGTTCACCACCTGTTGCTGTAATACCACCGTTTTGATAAAAAGCTCTGTTATGCTGATATAAATTTAATAATTCATCTGTAGAGATTAGCATATTTTGATTTGGTGTCCAAGTATCTGGATTATGACAATATAGACAACGCATAGGGCAACCCTGAAAAAAAATAACAAATCTTACACCAGGTCCATCAACTGTTCCAAAAGAATCTGTAGAGTGTATATAGCCCTGCATAAAAAAACCTCCTATATGCAAATTGTCCAGTTTTTAACTGGACAATTTTGCATGAAATTTTTAGATTTTGTCGTGAAATGTTCTGGAGATAATATCATCTTGCTGTTCTTTTGTGAGCTTGATAAAATTCACAGCATAACCAGAAACTCTGACTGTTAATTGCGGATATTTTTCAGGATGTGCCTGAGCGTCCAGAAGTGTTTCTTTTGTGAAAACATTCACATTCAAATGATGACCGCCTTTTTGTACATAGCCATCCAGTAATTCAACCAGATTATCAACCTGTTGTTCATTTGTTGCAATTGTCATAGAAAAAATCCTCCTCTATATAAATTTTTTAAAAATCTTCGTCTTCTTCGTCTTCGTCAAAATTAGGAATGGCACAAGCTCCTAATTTACCAGAACAATCTGTGCTATTAACAGTCTGAATTTTGGTTTCTTCGCCAATATTTAAATTAATATGCTGACTACCAGAATTAACCAGATTATCTAATAGAGCTACAATTTCGTCTGCTTGTTGATTCAAATCAGAATTATGATTCTTGATTGGATTCTTCATTCAAAGCCTCCTGTGTTAATCTATCAATATCTAAATCACCAGCGAAAATTTTTGTATTTTTGCCAAGTGCATCAGGAATAATAGAAAACGTATTAGAAATACCGTCTTGTGCATGACGGAATGGCAATTTAGAAACAGAACTCAAAGAAGCAACCGCTCCATGTGTATCTCTGCCATGCATTGGATTTGCACCAGGAGCAAGCGGAACACCATGCTTTCTGCCGTCTGGTGTATTACCTGTTTTCTTGCCATAGACTACGTTAGAAGTAATTGTCAAAATAGACATCGTTGGCACACCATCACGGTAAGTGTGATGTTTTCTAATTTTATCCATGAATTTTCTGATAATTTCCACTGCAATTTGGTCTACTCTGTCATCATCATTGCCATATTTCGGGAAATCACCCTCAACTTCATAATCCACTACAATGCCTTGTTCGTCACGAATGCATTTTACTTTTGCATATTTAATTGCACTCAAAGAATCTGCGACTACAGACAAGCCAGCAATTCCTGTTGCAAAATATCTCTTGACATCACGGTCATGCAAAGCCATTTGTACTCTCTCATAGCTATATTTATCATGCATAAAATGAATGACATTCAAAGTATTGACATACAGACCTGCGAGCCATTCCATCATTTCATCGTATTTTTCCATGACATCATTATAATCTAAATAATCACCCTCAACAGGTCTATATTTAGGTCCTACCTGAATTTTCATGACTTCGTCAACACCGCCGTTAATTGCATACAGTAAGCATTTTGCAAGATTTGCCCTTGCACCGAAAAATTGCATTTCTTTTCCAATTCGCATAGAAGAAACACAACATGCAATTGCATAGTCATCACCGTGTGTCACTCTCATCATGTCGTCATTTTCGTATTGAATCGAACTGGATTTAATAGACATCTTCGCACAGAAACGCTTGAAATTCTGTGGTAATCTCACTGACCAAAGAATTGTCATATTTGGTTCTGGTGCAGTGCCTAAATTATTCAGTGTATTTAAATAACGGAATGAATTTTTTGTCACCATGTGCTGACCGTCTACAGAAACACCACCAATAGATTCTGTTACCCATGTCGGGTCACCAGAAAATAATGCATTATATTCAGGCGTTCTTGCAAATTTCACAAGTCTTAATTTCATAATGAAATGGTCAATTAATTCCTGTGCTTCTGATTCTGTAATTAATCCTTTTTCCAAGTCACGCTGAATATAAATATCCAGAAATGTTGAAGTACGACCTAAGGACATTGCAGCTCCGTTTTGCTCTTTCACAGCGGCAAGATAGCCAAAATACAGCCATTGTACAGCTTCCTGTGCATTTTTTGCAGGTCTTGACAGGTCAAAGCCATAAATTTCACCAAGTTGTTTCAATTCGTTCAAAGCATTAATCTGTTCGGATAATTCTTCACGCAGACGAATATTTTTAGAAGTCATACGCACAAAATGTGTTTCTTTTTGATGTTCTTTATCCTGAATCAGCATGTCAATGCCGTATAATGCAACACGTCTGTAATCTCCAATAATACGACCTCTGCCGTAGGCATCTGGCAAACCTGTTAAAATTGCGGATTTTCTTGCAAGACGCATTTCAGGTGTATAGGCATCAAAAACACCTTGATTATGTGTTTTTCTATATTTTGTGAAAATTTCTACAACGCTTTTATCAACTTCATAGCCATAAGCTTTGCAAGCTGTTTGTGCCATACGAATTCCGCCGAATGGTTGTAACGCACGTTTAAATGGTTTATCTGTCTGGAACCCAACAATTTTTTCTAAATTTTTATCTAAATAGCCAGCTCCATGTGATGTGATAGTAGAAATAATTTTTGTGTCCATATCCAGAACACCGCCTGCTTCTCGCTCCTGACGGGATAATTCCATGACTTGTTCCCAAAGTTTTGAAGTCGCTTCAGTAGGACCTTCCAGAAAACTTTCATCTCCATCATAGGGAGTGTAATTTTTCTGAATAAAATCACGGACATTAACAGACGTATTACTCCATCTGCCTGCCTTAAATCCTTCCCATTCAGGTGCAAAGTTTTTGAACATAAATGACATCTTCCTTTCCAGAGAATGCTCATGCATTCGTTGTTTATTCTAATCATACTAC
>CAMWUF010000137.1 GCA_947177375.1 uncultured Ruminococcus sp. | reverse complement strand
CTGCACAGGCAAAGTTCGCCACTTATACACAAGAACAGGTGGACAAAATTTTTAAAGCGGCGGCTTTGGCAGCCAATCACGCAAGAATTTTACTTGCAAAAATGGCTGTGGAAGAAACAGGCATGGGTATTGTAGAAGATAAAGTCATTAAAAATAATTACGCCGCAGAGCATATTTATAATGCATATAGAAATACAAAAACTTGTGGTGTGATTGAAGAGGACAGACAATATGGCATTACGAAAATTGCAGAACCAATTGGCGTAATCGCAGCAGTTATTCCAACAACAAATCCAACTTCTACTGCAATTTTTAAATCTTTGCTTGCTTTAAAAACCAGAAATGGTATTATTTTTTCACCGCACCCAAGAGCCAAAAAATGCACAATTGCAGCTGCAAAAATCGTTCTGGAAGCGGCCGTAAAAGCTGGCGCACCAGAGGGCATTATTGGTTGGGTAGATATTCCTTCTTTGGAAATGACAAATATGGTCATGAAAGAAGCTGATATTATTCTTGCAACTGGTGGTCCTGGTATGGTAAAAGCAGCATATTCTTCTGGTACACCTGCACTTGGGGTTGGTGCTGGTAATGCATCTGCTGTTATTGATAATTCTGCTGATATTTTGAATGCTGTTAATTCTATTATGCATTCTAAAACATTTGATAATGGCATGATTTGTGCAACAGAACAGACTATTATTGCACATCAAGATATTTACGATGCTGTGAAAGCTGAATTAATCAGACGTGGTGCTTATTTCCTAAATCCAGAAGAAGCTGACAAGCTCAGAAATACAATGTTAATTAATGGTGCATTGAATGCGAAAATTGTCGGTCAAAAGCCTTATAAAATTGCAGAATTAGCAGGTTTTTCTGTTCCTGAAGATGTAAAAGTACTTGTTGGAGAAGCAGAACGCACAGACGTTGATGAAGCATTTGCACATGAAAAATTGACAACAATTTTAGGCATGTACAAAGCAGAAAGCTTTGAAGATGCTATGGATAAAGCAGAGCAATTATTATTTAATGCTGGTGGTTTAGGTCATACTTCTTCTTTGTGGATTGATAATACTAGTGCAGAGGGCAGAGAAAAATTATTAGTATTCTCTGACAGATTAAAAACTTGCCGTATTTTAGTCAATACACCATCTTCTTTGGGGGGTATCGGTGATTTGTATAATTTCAAATTTGCACCATCTTTGACATTAGGTTGTGGCTCTTGGGGTGGCAACTCTGTTTCTGAAAACGTTGGTGTGAAACATTTATTAAATATTAAAACTGTTGCTGAACGTAGAGAAAATATGCTTTGGTTCAGAACACCTCAGAAAGTATATTTCAAAAAAGGCTGTCTGCCTGTTGCTCTTGATGAACTCAAAAACGTCATGGACAAGAAAAGAGCATTTTTAGTAACAGACGAATTTTTATATAAAAACGGCTTTACAAAAGTAATTACAGATAAGCTTGACGAAATGGGCATTGCCTATACTGTTTTTGCAGATGTTCAGCCTGACCCAACGTTAGAATCTGCTCAAAAAGGTGCGGAAGCTATGCGTAAATTTGAACCTGATTGCATTATTGCCCTTGGTGGCGGTTCTGCAATGGACGCAGGAAAAATTATGTGGGTTCTTTATGAACACCCAGAAGCTGATTTCTTAGACATGGCAATGCGTTTTATTGATATTAGAAAAAGAGTGTATACGTTCCCGAAAATGGGCGAAAAAGCATATTTTATTGCAATTCCGACTTCTTCTGGTACTGGTTCAGAAGTAACGCCTTTTGCCGTTATCACAGACCAGGAAACAGGACACAAATATCCGCTTGCTGATTATGAATTGTTGCCAAATATGGCAATTATTGATACTGACTTGATGATGTCTGCACCAAAAGGCTTGACTTCTGCATCTGGTATTGATGCTATGACACATGCTTTGGAAGCTTATGCCTCTGTTATGGCAACTGATTATACAGATGGTCTTGCAATCAGAGCGATGCAATTAATTTTTGAATACTTGCCAACAGCTTATCATGATGGCACAAATGTGATTGCCCGTGAAAAAATGGCAAATGCTTCTACACTTGCAGGTATGGCTTTTGCAAATGCATTTTTAGGTGTATGCCATTCTATGGCACATAAATTAGGTGCTTATCATCACTTGCCACATGGTGTTGCAAATGCATTGTTAATTACAGATATTATGCGTTTCAATGCTTGTGAAAAACCTACAAAAATGGGTACTTTCTCACAATATCAGTATCCACACGCATTAGAACGCTATGTTGAATGTGCAAAAGCTTGCGGTGTAACTGGCAATGATAATCAAGAAATTTTTGAGAAATTTATTGCAAAACTGGAAGATTTGAAAACAGAAATTGGCATTAAGAAAACTATCAAGGATTATGGCATTGACGAACAGGAATTTTTGAATAGTCTTGACCAAATGTCTGAAGATGCATTCGATGACCAATGCACAGGTGCAAACCCAAGATTCCCATTAATTTCTGAAATCAAAGCTTTGTATTTAAAAGCTTATTACGGCGAATAATTGAAACTAAAAAAGACTGTTCTAAAATAATTAGTTTTAGAACAGTCTCCTGGGAGAAAATTTATCATGAATTTACAAAGTTTTCGTGTGCCTGAGAAAATTTATTGCAAAAAAGGTTGTTTGTCTGTGGCTCTGGAGGAGCTGAAATATGTTTATCATAAGCAAAAAGTGCTAATTATTACAAGTCTTGACCTACAGAAACAAGGCAGATTAAAGCCTATTATAGATAAATTAAACGAATTAGGCATTGCCTATGCGATTCATGATGTCAATGCAGGTATGACAAATGCAGTGAAAATATTTGAACCTGATTGTATGTTAGCATTTTATGAAGTCGATTGTGATATAATTCTAGCAAGTAAAATCTTAATGGCTATGGATAAAAAAATATATTTTATTGCTGTGCCATGTTGGTTGGGAACACATTCACAAGTACTGCCTTTAGGTTATGATACTAATAATAATTTTGCGGATATGGTAATTATTGACATAGATTTGATGACTACTAATATGGATAGCAATCGTATTTGTTGGTCTATGGATTCTATATTAAATATAGCTGTGTGTGCGTGTGATTCAGAGAATGCAACAGATTATAGTGATAGTATGGCAATACAAGCAATTAATTTAATTTTCGCATATTTACCAAAATTTCTGGAAAATCCAGTTGATAATACTGCATTGGAAAAATTAGAGTCTGCTAGTACAATGGCAGGGATTGCATTTTTTAATGCAAATACAAGTCCTAAGAAATCTAATCATATACGTTGTGCAAAATTACTGGGCATGGATTTAGAAATTTTAACACAAAAACTAGAAGCTGTTTCTAAGCTTTATTTAAAATTTAATTAATTTAATTTTGAAAGGAGGATTTTTTTCATGGAAGAACAGAATGTCCTTGAAAAACGTCCAAAGAAAGTAATTTATCGTGAGGGCGAATATGCTGTTAAGAGTTTTGACGCAGATTATTCTAATGCTGATGTTCTGAACGAAGCACTTAACCAAGCGAGAGTCGAAGAAACGGGTTTGCCTATTCCAAAATTGGTGGAAGTTCGTAAAAATAATGAAAAATGGGAAATTGTCATGGAATATGTTCCTGGCAAGACACTGAAACAAATTATTACAGAACAGCCGGAAAAAGAAGAAGAAATTTTAAATCAGTTTGTTGATATTCAGTTGATGATTCATAAGCAAACTGCACCATTGTTGAATAAATTGCATGACAAAATGAAACGCAAGATTTGTGAGACAAAGCTTGATGCAACGACTCGTTATGATTTGCATACCAGATTGCAAAGTATGCCTAAGCATAACAAAGTTTGTCATGGTGATTTAGGTCTTGGCGATATTATTCTAACAGATGATGGTAAATTTTATATTATCGACTGGGCGCATGCAACACAGGGTAATGCTTCTGCCGATGCGGCTAGAACTTATTTGAAATTTAGCTTGACTTATGGCAAAGAACGTGCTGAAAAATATTTAAGCATTTTCTGTAGTAAGAGTGATACTGCAAAACAATATGTACAGCGTTGGTTGCCAATTGTTGCAGCATCTCAATCTGTAAAAGGTCATGAAGAAGAATCTGATTTGCTTCTGAAATGGGTAGATGT
The DNA here is from genome assembly GCA_947177375.1 of uncultured Ruminococcus sp. Classification (GTDB taxonomy): domain Bacteria; phylum Bacillota; class Clostridia; order Oscillospirales; family Ruminococcaceae; genus UBA3855. The sequence goes on along the minus strand of CAMWUF010000137.1, from coordinate 115 downwards.
TGTAGAATATGAATAATATATAATAAAAAAATTCCCCTTTTTATGATTTTTTGTAAAAGGGGATTTTTTTTATTTTTTTCCTCCATAAGGCATTACCTGTAGCCTGCTTAGGGTT
>CAMWUF010000136.1 GCA_947177375.1 uncultured Ruminococcus sp. | reverse complement strand
GTGTTATAATGTGTATAAACATTGCTAAAACCAGTGATACTAAACTGAAAGGAGATGTTCAGATGCTCAGGATTTTTTTTGGTAGCCGTAAGGACGAAATATATAACACTGATGTATATTATCAGAATCAGTATGACAAATCATGGATAACAGACAACTTTGCAAGGCGAATTATAGCTGATATTGACGCTTCTGAAGTTATCGGGGAAGATGCTATTAGAAACGATGTTTTCGATACATTCAGTTCAACGGAACTTTCTACAGGTGTTAAAACGCTTTTACTCATACACAATCAGCCTAAACAGATATTCAATATATCGAACTGCGGTGACAACTGTGCGAAGTATCTGCTTGAAATGGCAGAAGAACGTGATATAACTGTATGTTTGCATCATACTATGAATCTCGGTAACAATTTTGCAGTCAAGGTGATAAATGACAGAAAAAGAAAGGTTATAACAGACCCTAAAGAATTCTTGTTGCTTTCACATCACTATCTAAGAGGTGAAACAGATGAGGGGTAAAATAAAAATCTATGTGAAGAACAAGCACATAACATTCAGCTTTACACTCGAAAGAAATGTTACTGTTATTACAGGTGACAGCGGAACAGGCAAGACTAAGCTTATCAATATGGTGAGGCACTATTCAGAACTTGGCAAATCGAGCGGCGTTACTCTGAGATGTGATAAGACCTGTATTGTGTTGGAGGGCAGAAACTGGGAGCAGATTCTCGCTGATACACATAACAACGTTGTATTTGTCGAGGAAAGTACACTTTTCCTTACTTCTAAGGCATTTGCACAGGCTATTAAAAAATCTGATAATTATTATGTGCTTGTCACAAGAGAACCACTATCACAGATTCCCTACAGTATAGACTGTATCAAGCAAATCATCAAAAACAACAGCAAACCTAAACTTGACAGCATCTACAAGAATATCAGAGTTAAGGAGATATTGGGTTTTCCGTATGATATTGTAATCACAGAGGACAGCAAATCGGGATTTCAGTTATTCACTAAGGCAACCGAAAAACACAAAGCCGAGTGTATTTCAGCAGGTGGAAAAAGCCGTATACTCCCATTGTTAAATAAATATACAGATAAAAAGATACTTGTGATAGCAGATGCCGCCGCACTTGGTTCAGAGATAAGAGAACTTGTTCGTTTTAGGGAAATCAGCAATAACAAAATAGATTTCTTTCTGCCTGAAAGTTTCGAGTGGTTGATACTGAAATCTGCTATATTTGCAGGAAATAACCATATAAAGAATATTTTAACTGAGCCTGTTGACTATATCGAGAGTCAGGAGTTTTTCAGTTGGGAACAATTTTTTACAAGTCTCTTAGTTGAAAAAACAAAGAACAGTCCGCAATTGCAATACCCTGCAAATAAATCAAAACTTCCTGCTGGCTATCAAACTGCTGCAAATATTGAAAGTATTATTAATGCTATGAAAAAATAAGGCAACGTCACTAAAACGTTGCCTTTTTGCTTATAAAGTGCAGTAAATATTGATAGTCCGTTCAGAACCTTGTCCAATGTGTTTGGGCTTATCGGTGTAACTGTACTTATTATTTTTGCCATATTTTACAGGCTTGTCCGCTGTTTTTATCGCATCAAGAGCAAGTCCAATAAATCCTGATTTACAGCCGTTTTCAGCACTATGGAACATTACCCTTACCGATGTAGGTATGTATGAATTTACCGATGATATGTTTGAGCATTATCAGGCGTATTCTTCGGAGCATGAGGGAATGCACCATTTCTCCGGTTATGATGCTTTTTCAAAAACACTTAAAACGATACCCTATATCGAATGGCAAAGAATGTGCAAAAATAATCACAGTAATCCGCAGAGCTGTTATGGAGGTCTGGTATACAAGCAGCCTTCTCCTCTTCTGGATGAAATGTAATTTCTTATTCTGAAAACAAAATGTCCCTGAGGTGTGAACTCTCAAGGACTGATTTTTATTTAGTTTTTCACTGATTAAGTATCTTCTGAATATCATCATCAAAGGTACAGCTGGTAATGATAATGATTTTTTGCTTATGGTCGATAGCAAATGTGAAATACATCCTGTAGTCTGTTCTGTCCTGAAAACATAAATTCACTTCATGACTGTAAGACTGTACTTTTTCTGGGTTAGCAGGATTTTTTATATATTCAGAAAAAATATTAACAATCATATGCATAGCCGTTTCACTTTTTTGAAGCAGTTTGCTGCATGATTCATCCCTGCTTAATGCACTCAGAAAGTCATGTCTGACATATTTATCTTTATAGCGTATATCATATTCCCAGTAAATACCCTTATTCAGCTGATACTGACATATTCTTGCAAGTAAGTCTTTTTGTTCGGGTGTACATTCTGTATACATGGCATTCATCAATCCAATTTGTGTATATGTCTCTTTCATTATGCATCTGCTTCACAGATCAAATTTAAGAAGTTTATCTTTCAGTTCAATAAATTCCTCACTCTCGGAGCAAATACCAACAATAAATCTCAGAATTCTGTCAGCTTCACGGATTTCATCCATCGTTTGATACTGTAATACAGCTTCTTCCGCATCAAGCATAAGCTTTTCAATTTCCTGCCTGTATCTCACAACGTCAGGCGATTGATACATCAATATCAGTCTGTCCTGAAGATGCTTTATCAGAATCATATTCGGCAGTGCCTCAAAATCGCTGTTTGACTTTACGGCGGCAGTAAGCGTTTTTAGCGGATTTCTGTAATATTTGCATTTGTTATCGATTGATTCATCTTTCAGGAATATATACAACAGCTCTCTGAATACGATGCACCATTTATCTATGGAATATAGATTGCTCTCATAATCCTTCGGAGCATTGACATAAGAAGAAAGAGTACACGAAGCAGCTTCTCTTTCTTCCGTGAGCAGATATTTATACCACATATCAGCTATTTTTTGCGTATACTTCAATGCGAATTTGTATGCCGGTTCGTAAAGTCCCATAACATCGTCTATATCAGGAGCTTCTCTTAGAAGGATAAGACTCCATATCGCTCTTTTCTCTTCATTTTGTGCAAAATGCATGAGACTTTTCTTATCTCTTCTGATATACTCTGTAAATTCAGAAAATGTCACATATTTATTGTAGAAGTTATTGTGAACAAATTGATTTCTGATATTATCGCTCGGTGCAGCATTTTTGAAATATTTATTCAGACATTTCTGCTTTAAAACCGTCTTTTTATTGGCAATGTTATTTTCATTGTTAACAGATTCATTCGACTCCGAATAATCAAATCGGCGGAGTTTATGATAATCCCTGATTTCCGCTATGAGCTTTGTCCGGAAAAGCATTATGCAGAAGCTTTCAAAAAGAGAACTGCTTTTGGGTTTCTTTGATGGAATATAAGATTCAACATGGATATTACGGATATTCTTACAAGTTATCATGATAGAATCTGCTTTGCTGATACCGCCATTTTCATTATTATTTGGGTTCTCCAGTATAGCATCATATTGTGTTGACGTAATAAGCTTTTTCCAGTTATTATGGAGTTTATTGATTTCACATTCGATTTCTGAGGCATGTTCCACATATTTTCTGACCAGGTTCAGAACACGGTCGAACTCCGCCTTATAAAGCAAGCATTCAGAATATTCGCTTCCGACGTAGGCAAGGGACGGTTCAGTCATAATATCAATTAGCGGAATTTGGTATTCGGGAAGTTCGTTATCCGGATACCGATATATTTCAAGATAGCATTTTGATTTATTCTTTTTTGCCCCAAATTTTTCTGCAATACATATCACTTTCAAAATTTTCAGCTTCTCGAATTTCACTTCAACAGGATCGTCATTATGAAGCTCGATATCAAACTCAAGCTTATCTTTCAGTCTGGAGATAATATCGCTGCCGTTCTTTTTCAGATAGTTAAGTGCATCAAATTTCGTGTTTTTACCGTCAGGGTTATACTTAAAGTCATTAAAATCTTCATTTATGGATTCTGCCAGCTCTGCTACAGAAAATCTGCGTTTAGGTTTTTCTTTTAAAACATCTTCAAACTTTTCATCTAGATTATACCAACCTCGTGATAAACGATAATGTTTTTTGTTATTATTTTCATTTATGCCCATTTAAGTTTCTCCTTTGGGAAGTATATAAATTATTATACCATTAAACTTGTGAAATTACAATAAAATTTCCCATTCATCTGATTTTTAATAAAAAAATTTCCTACTATTACATTTTTGTTTGTGGTATAGTCAGACCAATCGCATGAATAACAAAGTGGAAACAAAGTAAAAAATGTGGTATAA
>CAMWUF010000135.1 GCA_947177375.1 uncultured Ruminococcus sp. | reverse complement strand
TTACAAATATTATTTTCCTCTAATTTCTGAGCAGCGTCATATAAGCTAATTCCCTCTGGAAACATGACATCAACAACAGCTTGTTCTTCTACCACATCAGGACTTTTTTTCAACTCATCAATTAAAGTTTCATATGCCATAGAGGCACTAATTTCATGATTACCAGCAACATAACTAGCATCAGCTTTGCTTAATCTTGAGAAATAAATAAACGCTTTGGGAATTTTAATAATTCCATCTTCATATAAATCTTCTGCAATTTCGGCAGTTGTCGCACCCTCTGGAATGGTAAATAATACTAATTTTTGTGAGCCATTAATGCCTAACATATCTTTGCCGATTTCAATAATACCAATTGCCAAAGAAATGGAAATCACAAATACAAGTGTCAGCATGATTAAAACACCATAAATTCTGATACTTCCATGTTTTTTTTGTTTTCTTTTCTTTTTTTTCTTACCCGAATTTAACTTCTTGTTACCAGAACTATTACCAGAAGTCTTTTTTGGTTCTGTTTGCACAGGTTGGTCAATGCTAATTTCACCAAGTGCATTTTCAGATTTGGAAATCATATTACCCTCCATTAGATTCAGTTATTATCCTATCCACACAGCAGTCATGCAATTCACAAGGCAGATTCTGTATTAACATACTATCATAGCAAATACCTATTTTATACAATTTTGGATATTGATACAAAAATCTGTCATAATATCCCCCGCCACGTCCAAGTCTTTTCCCTTGTCGTGTAAAAGCAAGTGCTGGTACTAAAATAACACTTTTACTTGTCAATTCAACTGGATAATTATTAACAGGTTCAGGAATGCCGAATGCTCCTGATTGCATTTCATCAGAAAATAAATTTTTTATTTCGCAAAAAATCATACTTCCTTTATGTGACATATCACATTTTGGCAATGCAATTTTCTTCCCTTGTCTGAGCATTTCGGAAATAAATTCCTGTGTGGCAGGTTCTTCCTGCATGGCATAATAACATAAAATCATATCAGCTTGTTGTATACATGTATTTTTACATAAATTCTTAAAAATTTTTGCATCAGCCTTTTTTTTCATTAATTTATCCTGTGTTTTTAAAATTTCCCGCATTTTCTGACGAATTTGTTTTTTTTGCTCTGCAATAGTAGACATAATCATTTAATGCTCTGGATAACAAATACTAGCTTTAATTTTCAAAGCTTTTTCAAGACTTGTTAAAACCTCTGCCAATTTCAAACCAAATGGCACAGCAACACCTGCACCTTGTGCTGTGATAATAAAATCACTCTGCACAACAGAATTTTCAGAAATAACAGCTCCTGCCAGTTCCGCTTCAAATCCTGGATAAGCAATTGCCTGTTTGCCGTTTAATAAATTTTTATGCCCCAAAATAGACGGAGCTGCACAGATTGCACCAATGTAAATTTCACGCTCTGCACAGAAATCAATCACAGTTTGTACTGTTTCTGATTTTTCAAGATGTAGTGTACCAGGCATTCCACCAGGAAGTACAATCATTTCTAATGCATTGCCAAGTACAATTTCAGATTCTGTCAAATCTGCTTGTACTGCAACACCATGTGAACCTGTGATAATTTTTCCACCAATACCAACAGTTTGTACCTGTTTGCCAGCACGTCTCAAAATATCAACAGGTGCAAGTGCTTCGATTTCTTCAAAACCGTTTGCTAAAAATACATAAATCATAATAAAAATTCCTTTCAGATTCAGATTTAGCATATCCATTTTAAATTATAATATGCTATTAAAAATTTTCCAATTTTAAAAATCAGCTTAATTTTGCCTTTAATTCCGCATATTCCTGACGAACTGTTTGGCAATTACCACAAGTCATTTTTCCTTCTGGACATGCTCCTGCACAACATGCTGGTCCTGCATTTGCAAATAATGCTTTTGATACAGGATATACTTCTGTTACCATTGCTTTGGCAAGTTCTCTGATTTCCCACTGCGCCCTGTTACAACATCTTAATTTAAAAAAATGCAGTAATTCTCTTGCATTCATGGTCATCACCATTTTGGTTTCACTTGCATTCGGCAACACAAATCTAGCATCTTCAATTGCTTTTTTTTCTGCTTTTCGTTTGGCTTCTTTTTCAGAAATTCCCTGTTTTAAAAAATCTGCATAATGCTTTTTTTCTAAAATTTCTGCTAATTTCTGATAAGATGTTACACAATCTTGTATCGTTTTCTGATATAATTCCAAAGCCTCTGGAATAGATTCTATTTCTGGTGGTGTAATATAAATAAAATCTTTTAATTTTACATAACGCTGACTTTGTACAGAAAAGCTTGCCAGTCTATGTCTTGTAATTTGTGCAAGCAGAGACCTTGACACACCTTCAATCGCAAAAGTAAAACTTGCATGTTCAATTGGACTTTGATGTCCAATTTTGCCTAACATTTCGACAAAATTTTCTGCTTTGGTATCGTCCATATCATCCATTAAATCCATTGCACCTGTATGAGAATAACATAATTTTGCAGCTGCTGCAACCACTTTATCTGGCTGAACTGTATGAGCAATTAATTTCACTTTCATAAAAAATATCCCCTTATCTTTATAGATTCCTGTTTATTATAGCATATTTTTCTGATTTCGTCAATGGTTTGCCAAAAAAAGAATATTACTAAATTTTAGCTTATTTAGAAATCTTTGTAATATTGCGATACCTAGCCATTAATTTTTTTATACCTACTTCATCAAAAGCAATTTCTAACAGACAATCTCTGCCAATTGGCTTTGCACTCATAACAATGCCATCTCCAAACACTGCATCATGAATCCATTCACCAATTTCAAATACCTGATTCACATTTCCAGCCGAAAGTTTTGGCTTTTTTACAAAATACATAGATTTTTGAGGTATATTTTCTACTTTTGTTATTTCAGGATTTTGGCATTTTTCAAAACAAACATATTCTTCTGGAATTTCTGTTAAAAATCTTGAAATTTCATTATTTCGATAACCGCCAAAAATCAAGCGACTTTGCACACGAAGCAAATATAAATATTTTTTTGCTCTTGTAATTGTCACATAAGCAAGCCTGCGTTCTTCTTCCAGTTCTGATTGTTGAAATGCACTTCTCGCAGACGGGAAAATATTTTCTTCCATGCCAACTGCAAAAACAGTATCAAATTCAAGTCCTTTTGCAGAATGCATCGTCATGAGAGAAACAACATCTTGTTCAGTCGTTTTATCTGCATCTGTATATAATGCCATTTCTTCCAGAAATTCTTCCAGCGTTGGATTTTCATGCGATTGAACATAATCTACAATATTAGAACGAAATTCTTTTACATTCTCTATGCGTTCTTCACCGTCTTTGCCCTCTGCTTTCAGCATATCCAAATATCCTGTTTTTTCCAGCATATAATCAAAAAATTGTTCCAGTGGCAATTCAGAAATTTTTTCTTTCAAATCCTGCATGAGATATGCAAATTGCATTAATACTGCTGTTCTTCGGGATAATCTAGGATAATTCTGGCAATTTTCTATTACTTCTAATGGACTGATATTAAAATCGCTTGCAATTTTATTAATAATTACAGTAGTAGTTTCTCCTATGCCACGTCTTGGCGTATTAATAATTCGCTCAAATCGAATCACATCAAACGGATTGACCAGAACAGATAAATATGCTAAAATATCTTTGATTTCTTTTCTGTCCTGAAAACGAATTCCTCCATAAATCCGATAAGGTATTTTATTTCTTATAAAATATTTTTCTAAATTATTAGACAATGCATTCATGCGATATAATACAACAAAATCAGAATATTTTTTTCCTTCTGCAGCTTGTTTTCTAATATTATCTATTATGAATTGTGCTTCTGCTTTTTCATCAGATGCTGTCACAATATGAACGAATTCACCTGTTTCTCCAGAAGTCCAAAGATTTTTTCCTTTGCGATTTTTATTATTGGCAATCACATAATTTGCTGTGTTTAAAATATTTTTGGTAGACCTGTAATTTTGCTCTAGACGAATTGTCCTGCAATTTTTAAATTCACTTTCAAAATCTAAAATATTTTCAATTGTAGCCCCTCGAAAACTATAAATACTTTGGTCATCATCCCCCACAACACATAAATTACCATATTTTTGTGATAATAAACTGACTAGCCGATACTGTGCATGATTCGTATCTTGATATTCATCAACTAGTATATACTTAAATTTATTTTGATATTTTTCTAAAATATCTTTGTGACGCTCAAATATTCGCACTGTTAAATAAATGAAATCATCAAAATCTATTGCATCTGCTTTTTTTAATTGTTTCTGATACGCCTGATAAATTTTTTCTGTTACTACATGTA
>CAMWUF010000134.1 GCA_947177375.1 uncultured Ruminococcus sp. | reverse complement strand
ACACATGAAGAAAAAGAAAAAACTAGTGGCTATTTTATCAGCTACAACAATGGCATTGGCGTCTTTGACAGTAGTATCTTTTTCTGCTTCCGCCACTACAAATGGACATATCCATTACATGCTTGGTGATGCAGACAATGATTATTATGTAGATGCACTTGATGCAACTGCTGTAATGAGTGCATTACATGACCATGGCTTCCAGAGAGGCATGGCAGTCAGTGTAAGTTATGTACAAGCTAATTTGTCAGATTGGTTCCCAAATGCAGCTTGTGCTGTTGCTGCTGATGCGGATAAGGATGGCTATATTACTTATGAAGATGCCGATAAGATTCTCGCATATTATGGCTCTGCATCAACTGGTGGCAGTAAGGAAACAGATATCGGTAAGATGTTTCTGTATATTGGCTAATCAGATTTCCATAATGTAACCCTTTTATCATTTAAATTTAGGAGAGAAATTCATGAAAAGAATAACAAAAAAAATAACAGCTTGTTTTGTATCAGCATTCATGTTATGTGCTGGTACGTGTGCTGCTTTCATTTCTGCAAGTGCTGCAAATGATGCTATACAGCCAAGAGGAGAATATCATGTATATGGTGATGTGAATAATGATGGCAAAATTAATATAGCAGATTCAGTTTTGGTTTCAAAGGCTGTTGGAAATTTTGAAAATCTGACTGGAGATACTAAATTGCCAGTAAGTTATGCTATCGCAAAACCAGCGGTTTACTTTGGAGAAGGATATTATGTTCCACAAGCAGCAGATGTTGATGGTGATAGATATATTACCAAAGATGATGCAACGATGATTCAAAAATATATCGTTTCACTTTACGATGAAGCTGGAAGATGTGGTCAAACATTTTACATTAACTAAAATAATAAAAAACTTCTGAATGTATGTTCAGGGGTTTTTTGTTTAAATTTCCGATAATAATGTGCTGGCTGTAGAGCCTTTATTTTGAATCTTCTTCAATATATTCAAACTAATAGAGGGTATAAGTGCCAGATACACATTAATAAATTCATCTAATATGCTATATATAAGAAATTGCATTTCTTCTAAATGGTATCTATCATGGGAACTCAAAAAGTGTTCAGCAATTTCATCTGAACTGGATCGAGTCTTAAAACATCATCACTGAATTTTTTATTATTTAGGATTTCCTTTTTTAAAAGTGAATAGAATCCCATTACTTCAATATTATAAACAATTAATACATCCTAAATCAAAACGTACCAATTTAAAAATTCATATTCTACTGAAAATCAGCTGAACAAAAATTACCAGTTAAGTTAAAGTAACAATGTCATTACATTCATATCAGACCGCAAAGCTAAAGGTTTTTCGGCATTTTTGTTAATTTTGAAATAGAAGTCGTAAACGGATTTGAATGTATCTTTAAATTGCAATCAAAATAATTCACTTATTTATAAATACTTTTAGAAACTTGAATGTGATACACTACTACTATCAGTTATCTGTTTGAAAAGTATAGAGCATTTTATAAAAGTGAAAAAAATTATAGAAAAGAGGAAGAAAGATAGTATGAATAAAATATTTGACTGTTTAGCCACCATCAAAAAAGAAAGTAAAGAAAAGAAAGTAATTGTTGTAGGAGATTACTTCCTTGACAAATACATATATATAAGCGACAAAAATACAGGTGTTTCTATATATTCTGGTAATGCTGCATATGTGATTGATAAAACAATCTATAGTCCTGGTGCAGCAGGAACTGTAGCTAAGAACTTATTCAACATAGGCATAGGGAAAATTTATGCCTTGGGGTTTATTGGAGATGATGGTGATGGATATTCGTTAAGAAAATCTCTTCAAAACTATAGCATTATCACCGATGCACTTATTACTCTTGCAGACCGCAATACTCCATGCTATACCATGATTATGCGTGACTTTGGAAACGGTTATGTTGAATATGGTGAGGCATCAGTGCAGAACTATCAGCTTACAAGTTCTCAAACTGAGGAAGAACTTATTACAAAGCTTGGAGAAATGGTAGAAAATATAAATCCAGATGCAATAGTTTATCTTGATCAGCTTGATTATGAAAATTATGGTGTTGTTACAAGAGGAATGAGACATAATATTTTTAAGCTCAAAAAAAAATACCCTGAGATACTTGTATACATCGATTCAAGAAAATTTATCAATGATGCTACTTCTCTTTCTGTCAGAAAGTGTAATAATCATGAATTTGAACGAGCTTATAAAATCACCAGCGAGGAAATTCCTTTCATATGTAAGAAAATATCTAAAGGTTCTAACATTCCAATTATTGTAACTCTTGGAAATAAAGGAACAGTTATCAGCATAAATGGTAAGGCAAATATTGTTCCATGCTTTCCAATAGAAGGCAGAATTGATACAAGAGGAGCTGGGGATGCATTTACAACAGGATACATTACTTCAAGGTTATGTGGCTTAGGAGAACTTGAATCCACTATAATTGGAAATGCTGTTGCTACATGTTGTGTATCACAGATTGCCACTACAGGACATATAACTATTCATGACATTGAGAAAGTATTATGTGAGAAAACGAAAGAAGAGATATACTATGAACTCTGAAATCCATAAAGACATACAAATTATAAAGCTTGATGTTGGAGAAAGAATTATTTCTGCTAATGGCAAGCTATATCAAATAATTCGATTAATTAACGTAGGTAAAAATGGTGCTGTATTTCTTGTCAAGTGTAATGCTTCTGTCAACAATAAAAAATATGCACTTAAGATACAATACAATCTGCTAGAAAGAAGACTCAAAAGGTTTAACCGTGAAGTTGAGTTCTTAAAAAAGCAGAATAAACCTTGGCTTCTTTCATATCAAGATGAGGGAATAATAACATATGCAAACAAATCTTATCCTTTTGTGGTAACACCTTATTATCCATACACATTAGAGGAGTATATTGTACTGAAAAATGTATGTCATTCTAAAAAAATAAAATTTGCTTGCAATTTAGCAATGGCATTATGCTATCTTAAGGAATGTAACATGGTTCATCGAGATATTAAGCCTCAGAATATCCTCACAAATGGAAAACACATTGTGTTAGCTGATTTCGGTTTGATTAAGTCAGTATTAGAGTCAAATTCTACTAAAAAATGTATAGATATATTTTTAGCAAGTTCTTCTATGCCTAGATATTATAGAACTCCAGAATTAGTAGCATATGCTAGGGGAGAAACTCATGCTTTTTATACAGAATCAGATACTTTCCAAATGGGTTTAGTATTTTCTTGGCTTTTTACAGGAAAGAACCCGCTTTTGTCATCAGATGACAAACTATCTGATATTATATTAAGTGACATACCTGTTGTTAAAGGATTTGAAGGCAAGTGTATCAATAAATTTATCACTGCTATGCTTGAAATGGACTATAGCAAACGAATTGCTCCACATGAAGTGGCAAATGAACTATTACGAATTTACAAAGCAATTTTTTTAGATGGTAGCCAAGTTGTATAGTAATGAAAATACATATATAACTGTTATAAAGTTGATGTCATTCTCATGATATATGAAAAGCTGTATCCAAATGTCTAAGTAATTACTACAACGCAATATAAGAATATATTTCTAAAGAGCCTAATTGATTTGGCTCTTTTTTTATTTTATGCTTAGAGAAGTACAATGTGCATGGGCATTGACAGCTCTGCTAATCCTGCAAACATAGTCAATATAAATCACCCTTATGGCATTGTCATGTTGAGCTGTTCCCTTAGGCTGATAATTTCAACACCTTTTGCTTGAAGTTCGTTCACAAGTCTAGCATATCTGCACTGCTTCTAGCTAGTCTGACATACTCACTGACAACTAAAAAATTCCCACCACCCAAGTAGTCCAACATTTTTTTCAATTCTGGTCTGTCAGTATTCTTTCCACTGCACTTATCAATAAAAATTCTATGCATAGGCTTCCTGATCAAATTTTTTACTGATTTAAGTTTATCATGTTTCAAAATATATGTCAATAGAAAATTTCAGGTTATATGAAATACTACATTAAAATTTGCAAGGGGGTTAACACAAATAGTACACACTAGGGGGACTACTGGTGAAAAAGTGATACTAGTATCACCTTAGTAGTAGAGGAGATTAAAAAGTTGATATATGTATCAACTTTTTCTGTTATAAGTAAAGCAATATCAGGGGGGCTGCTTTTCAATCTGTTAACCTTAAAATAATTGTTTAAATATACAAACTGATATGGGAAATTTTCAAAAATTGAAATCTCTCTGACAAACAACGTCAACAAAGATAAAAAATTAAAAATTTAAACCATTTTTCTTGTTGACGTTGCAAGTTTCTTAACGTCAACAAAAC
>CAMWUF010000133.1 GCA_947177375.1 uncultured Ruminococcus sp. | reverse complement strand
TTTTTTTTTTGTTTTTTTTTTTTTTTTTTTTTTAAATATTCTTTTTTTTTTTTTTTTTTTTTTTTATATAATATACATAAATTTTGTTTCTAAACTGTAAAATATGGAAAAAATCTCTTGTGTTATGATTTGCTTTATGGTACAATAGAACTGAATATTTTTATAATGGGAGGTTTTTTATATGAGAAAATTAAAAGCTTTGCTTGCTAGTATCACAGCATTATGCATGTGTACAAGTAATATGTCAGTAGTTGGACAGGTTCAGCCAGTGGTTAATTTTATTTCTGCAAGTGCGGAAGATGAAGAACCTGCTACTTCTGGAACTTGTGGAGAAAATTTAACTTGGCATTTGAGTCAAAATTTTGACGAAGATACATATACACTGACTATCAGCGGAACTGGTGCAATGATGGATTGGGAAGGTACATTGGCACTGGTGAATTGGACTAGTACAAAAGCACCTTGGCATGAATGGTATTATAGTATCACGAAAATTATTATTCAAGATGGTATCACAACAATTGGAAGTCATGCTTTCGATTTTTGTTATAATTTAAAATCTGTTATAATTCCAGACAGTGTAACAACAATCGGAAGTTATGCTTTTAGTGGTTGCTATGAGAATTTGAAATCTATTACAATTCCAGAGAGTGTAACAACAATTGGAGAGGGTGCATTTTCAGGTTGTTCAGCTTTGGAATCTATTGTAATTCCAGATGGGATAGAAACAATTGATGATTATAGTTTTTCAGGATGTTCTTACTTAAGAAGTGTTATAATTCCAAATAGTGTAACACTAATTGGAGCGGAAGCTTTTAAGGAATGCACTGCTTTAAAATCTATCGAAATTCCAAATAGTGTAAAGAAAATTGATAGTAATGCTTTTACAAAGTGTTCTAATCTAAAATCTATTGAGATTCCAGAAAGTGTAACAATTATTGGAGATTATAGTTTTTCTGATTGTCCTGCTTTAGAATCTGTCACAATGCAAAATGGAGTAGAGGAAATTAGAGCCTATGCTTTTTATGGCTGTTCTAGTTTAAAATCAATTACAATTCCAGATAGCGTAGAAGAAATTGGTTTGTGTGCTTTTTCTGGTTGTTCTTCTTTGAAGTCTGTCAAACTTTCAAATAATATATCAAAACTTGATGGATGGATTTTTGGGGATTGCACTGCTTTAGAATCTATTGTCATTCCAGATAGAGTATCAGAAATTTCACTTGGTGCTTTTGCTAACTGTGAATCTTTAACATCTATTATTATTCCAAATTATGTTTTGGGGATTTGGGAAGCTTTTGAGAATTGTTCTTCTTTGGAGTCTATTATCATTCCAGAGAGTGTACAAGGTATTTATGGAAGTACTTTTTCTGGTTGTTCTTCTTTGGAATCTATCAGGTTTGAAAATCCAAGATGTATAATTGAAGAGTCAGGTGCAATTCCTGATAACACAACGATTTATGGCTATGCAGATTCAACAGCACAGGAATATGCAGAGAACAATAATATAAATTTTGTTTTGATTGGTGAAGCTCCAGAACCAACAGAATTCCCAAAAATTAAAAAAGGCGATATTAATTTAGATAATGCAGTTGATATTTTAGATATTATTTCTATAAATAAGGCAATTCTAGGACAAAAAATTCTTACAATAGAAGAAAACAAATCTGCTGATATTGATAATAATGGAATCGTTGACACAATAGATTCACTAAATATTATGAAATATATTGTAAATTTGATAGATAGTTTGGAAAATTTAAGTTAAATAAAAACCGCCTTGTAATGGGCGGTTTTTTTCATTAAATTGCGTCTTTAATTTTAGCAATTGCACCTTTTTCTAATCTGGAAACCTGTGCCTGTGAAATGCCAATTTCTTTGGCAACTTCAACTTGCGTGTGACCGCATAGAAATCTTAAATATAAAATATTTTTTTCTCTGTCTTCCAGTGCTTTCATAGCGTCACGCATGGAAAATTGTGCAATCCAACTTTCAGCACTTGTCTGGTCGCTTAATTGGTCCATGACATAGAGCGTATCTCCAGCATCAGAATAAACAGGTTCATATAATGAAATCGGGTCACTGATACTTTCTAAAGCAATGACGACATCAGCACGTTTTTCGCCAATTTCTTCTGCAATTTCTTCAATCGTAGGTTCACGCAAAAGCTGATTTGTCAGGGCTTCTCTTGCCTGAATTGCTTTATATGCCAAATCACGCAGGGAACGACTGACTTTAATTTGATTATAATCACGTAAATAACGCCGTAATTCTCCACTAATCATTGGTACGCAATAAGTCGAAAATCTGACTTCTTTGGATAAATCAAAATTATTAATCGCCTTAATTAAGCCGACAACGCCAATTTGAAATAAATCGTCTACATCTTCGCCACGTCCTGCAAATCTTTGAATCACGCTTAATACAAGCCGAAGATTGCCTTTAATTAATTTATCCCGAATCGCTTTGCTACCTGTTTGTTTAAATTCTTTTAATAATTTCATTTTTTCTTCTTCACTCATGACTTTCAGTTCAGAAGTATTAATTCCAGAAATAACAACTTTGTGATAGGGCATAATGCTTCGTCCTTTCTGTTCTGTAAAATTCTTAACAGGAGTATGTGCAGAAATTTTCTGGTTCATACAGGAAACAGAACAGGAAAATACAGGAAATTAATTTTAAATTTGTTTCACTATGCAGGGAAATCGCAAAATATTCCTGAAAAAAATTTAATTTATGCCCATGTTATGACATTTTTCAACAGGACATGTATGTTATAATAATATCACCAAAAAGGACGGTGAAGCAAGTTGCAAGTGATATATTTAGATATTTTATTAATATTTAATTTATACATGAATTACTTGCTATTAAGTTTCACAGCAAGAATCACACATCAGAAATTAATTTTCTGGAGAGCTTTATTCAGTGCCGTGTTAGGCAGTTGCAGTGCATTAATTATTATCTTTCCAGAAATGCCTGTTGTGATTTCTATTTGTTATAAAATTATTACAGCAATCATAATTTGCTTGGTAGCATTTGGAAAAAATAATATTTTCTGGAGCTGTTGCTGTTTTTTAGGCATAAGTTTTTTAACAGCAGGGGCATTTATGGCAATTTCTATGATTGGTTCTACTGGAATGATTCAAAATAATGCCAGCTATTATTTAGATATTTCGCTTTTGCAATTAGTAATATTTACAATTATTGCATATATCATTTTACATATTATACAGTATTTACATGACAGAAGTCATAAAACAAATGGGATTTATCATGTGATGATACGCTATGGAAATGATACAGTTACATTAAATGGTCTGGCTGATACAGGCAATGCTTTAGTTGATTTTTATACAGGAAAGTCTGTGATTATCTGTGATAAAAATTTACTTGGTGACATGGCAAAGCCGAAACATAGTCACCCTGTGCCATATATGACAGTTGCAGGAAGTGGCTTGTTAGAAGTATTTCAGCCTGATGAAATTTTAATTTCACCTGAACAGGGAAAATCAAAATCTGTTGACGCATTAATTGGGATTGGTGAACAGGAAAATCAAAAAGCAATTTTTAATCCAAAATTATTATATTATTGATGATTTAATTTAATTATTAAGGAGGATTTTTCATGCGTATTTTGCAAAGGATTCGAGCATTTCTGAAAAAATTATTACATCCCACTGTGGATTATATCAGCGGAGCTGATACTTTACCACCGCCTTTGACACGAGAGGAAGAAATTTCTGTCTTTGCGAAACTCTCTGCTGGTGACCCGAATGCAAGAGAATTATTAATTGTGCATAATTTAAGGCTGGTTGTATATATTGCAAAAAAATTTGAAAGTTCTGGCGTTTGTCTGGAAGATTTGATTTCTATTGGAACAATTGGCTTAATTAAAGCCGTGGGGACATTTTGTCCAGATAAAAATATTAAACTTGCGACTTATGCATCAAGATGTATTGAAAATGAAATTTTAATGTTTTTAAGAAAATCTGTGCAGTACAAAGGCGAAATTTCTATTGATGAGCCGTTAAATGTCGATTGGGACGGTAACGAATTATTATTATCAGATGTATTAGGGACAGATGATGATATTGTCAGTCGTGGCATTGAATGGGAAGCAGAAAGAGAAATGTTACATAATGCTGTGAATGCTTTGCCTGCCCGTGAACGTGAAATTATGGAATTGCGTTTTGGTTTGAATGGTCGCAGAGAATGTACGCAAAAAGAAGTTGCTGAAAAAATTGGTATTTCACAGTCTTATATTTCAAGATTAGAGAAAAAAATTATTAAAAAATTGCGTTTGGTACTAGAAGAACAAGTATAATACTTGACAAATTGGTTTTTATATGCTAAATTATAATAAGCAGGAGTTTGTC
>CAMWUF010000132.1 GCA_947177375.1 uncultured Ruminococcus sp. | reverse complement strand
CCTGTGAGATACGGCTGTTTTCTCTTTTTTCATCCTTTGTCAATTGACCGCCTCTAGGCTTTTTCCTGGATGTTTCACTATTCTGATGAAATGCAGAGATACCCTGATAACCACTATCAGCCTGCGCCTTAATACGGTCAAGCATACGGCTTCCTATGGTGCTTTTATACAATGCAAAATCATGCGTTTTTCCGTAATCTTCGGCAGTACATAGAATGATTCCATTTGTCCTGTTCACAACGATCTGTGCTTTTATCGTGTGACGTTTCTTTTTGCCGGAGTACCATTTTCTTTGTTTTTTTGAGGGCGCTCAACGGGACATTCTGTCACATCAACAAGTACCACTTCTATGCTGTCATCTTCAAGCAGTACTTTCTTACCAGGCAGCGAAAAGCTGCCGTCTTTGATCAAGGTATCTTCCACCCATCTGATTGTATTGCAAACAGTTGCTTCACCAACCTCAAATTCAAACGCAAGCTCCTTTTGCGTTACATATTGACGGAGATATTTTAAAGTCATCAGAAGCTCGTTCTCCGTAGATAGCTTCTTTTTCCGTCCGCCTCTCTATTTTTTCGGTTTTCTCTCATATGCTTTCTTCAATATCTTTATCATAGCATCAAAGGTTGCTTTTTCTACTCCTACAATCTGTTTGAAATCTTTATCACGCAATTGTTCTGCTTTCGCATAAAAGTCCATTTTATCACCCTATTTGATACTATCATTTTTGAGGTAATTTGTCAAGCCTGAATTAGTTTCCGAGGAGGTCTATTTTATACTGTTAGAACTATTCCTCCCGCAATTTAGGTTGTTATTGCTTCAACTTTGATATTATTGCAGATTTATATGGATTATTTCAATATTTTCATAAAAGAGAATAAGACCTGATTACTTGGAAAAACAAAAATAGAATAATCCGAAATAATCAGATCTATTTTCAGCTTACTCACAGCATACAAAAAGCACTGAAATCAATTCTGTTATAGTAGAGCAACTTGACATTCAAGCAAGCATATGATAAAATAGAGATATGAGTTATAGTACAGATTTAAGAGAACGAGTAGTAAAATACCCTTTCGCAGGACACACAATAAAAGAAACGTGCGAAGTATTTGGCGTAGGAAATTATGCAGTCAGCAAATGGGTAAAACAATACAAGGAAACAGGTAATTTATCAAATAAATCTCTGAACAGGGGGTTCAAGAAAATAGACCCTGAAAAACTGAAAACATATATTTTAGAACATCCGGATGCTTATCAAAGGGAAATTGCTGAAGTCTTTGGATGTAGTGCAGAAGCGATCAGAAAAGCACCGAAGCGTCTTGGAATCACACGTAAAAAAAGACGCTGTGTTACTATGAACAAAAAGAAGAACAAGTGAAAGAATATCTGAAAAAGGGCGCAGATATTCCCAAAGAACGCATTGCTTACGTGGATGAAACAGGCATAGATTCCTATCTATACCGTGAATACGGATATGCACCAAGAGGAGAAGCTGTTAGGGAGAAAATTCTGAGAAGAAAGTTTCAGCGCACAAATATCGTTGCAGCAAAATTAGGAACGCACCGATGCAGTATCATGGCATGACGGACAGTACGCTGTTTGAATTCTGGTTTGAACAGTGTTGCCATGCCTTCCTGACAATGTTGTCATTGTGATGGATAATGCTTCGTTTCATCGTAAAAAACAACTTACTGAAATTTTTGCAAAGTATCATCGTACTTTGATTTTTCTTCCTCCTTATTCTCCTGATTTGAATCCTATTGAAAAATTTTGGGCTCATCTAAAATCCCTTATCCGCAATTCTATTCATAATTTTGTTTCTTTGGATGATGCTATCTCTTTTGCTTTTCATGTTTGTTAACTAGAGCCTGTTAACACAAAAGGGGAAATGTGGTATAATAGTGATATGAAAATCACAAAAGAGCAGTACGCAAGAATTGAGAAGTATTTTCCGATTCAGCGAGGGAACGTAAAAATAGAAAATTACACTTTTATCAATGCCATCTTGTATATTGCTGAAAATGGGTGCAAATGGAGGGCACTTCCAGCAGAATACGGCAAGTGGAACAGCATTTATCAGAGATTTAAAAGATGGTGTGAAAACGGTGTAATCCAGAGAGTATTCAATGCTATGCAGCAAGAAAAAATCATAGCAATAAAAGTTGAGGTTCTGGCTCAGCACCTCCTGCAAGTTGCACCCTGATGCACACGGTGCTTTAAAAAAAGAGGAAAACAATCTATTGGAAAGTCCAAAGGCGGATGGAACACTAAGCTTCACGTGGTATCCGCAGATGACAAGGTCATTGTTGAAATGCACTTGTCTGGAGGGAACTGCCATGATGCACCGCAAGGACGAGTGTCAATCGAAACCATAGGAGAACGCTTCGAAGGTGTTCCTATCTTGATGGATAGAGCCTATGAAGGCAATAAAACACGTGAGCTTTGTCTTGTTTATGGGTATAAGTCTGTTGTCCCTCCAAAGAAAAACCGCATAGATCCATGGGAATATGATAAAGTGCTCTACAAGCAGAGAAATGTGATCGAGAGGTTATTTCGTTGTCTCAAAGGTTTTCGGAGAGTCTGTACAAGATATGACAAGTTAGATATTATTTTCCTCTCCTTTATTCAATTCGCTTGTGTATTCATGTGGATAAAGTAGTGTCAACAGTCTCTATATCATTATTTTTATTATAGTAATATATAAATATTCCAACTATAAGAGAAGCTAAATCAAGAAATACTGCAAATATTGCAGAAAATCTAACATTAAAGGGATATTTCTCGTCATTATCTGTTAAAAGTGACCATGATTTTTCAATTTTGTTAATATTAGAGAGATACTCTCTTTTAACTTTTGATAAATTATCAATAATATCAAGGTCTTTATATTTTTCCAAAAGAGTTTGATTAATATTATTCTTACTAATTAATTCATTTGAATCCAAACCCACAAACCTTGGAATATCACCTATAAGCACTATTAACTCATCATATTTGACTCTCCATTCGTCTTGCCAACGCTTTATGTCTTTTTCATTTTCTAATTCAGGATGTTCTATTTGATTTTCAGATAACAAATATTGTCCGTTCTGATATTTATCCCTTGCATTTCTTAAAGATACATATTGTTCCTTAGTTATGTTAAGACTTTGAACCTGTTGAACTAAATCAGAAAATGTTACTTCAGAATCATTCTCAGAAACTTTTGATTTAAATTCATTTTTAATATTAATATCGTTTGCATAATTTTCAATCATATCAGTTATCTCACTCATTGCATCATCAAGATAATCAGAATTTTGAGATAAATCATTTTGAAGTAATTTAGTAAGAAACTCTTTGACAGAATCCTCTTTGTTTTTTTTATAATTTTCAACAGCAACCTGTACTGATTCTAGTGCAATTTTGGCTTCTGTTTCTGATTTTTTCAATTCTGATAATTCCTGAGTTGCAATTGTCTTTTTTTCATGGGCATCTTTTACTATTTCAGTTATTCCATATATAGATGTTGGATATGCAGCTATTGTATCATCACATAATTGAATTTCTTTTTCTTTATTTTCTCTTTCTGTCACAATGTTTAAATAATTTTCATTTGCCTGCCTCTCTTCTTCTTTAAGTTCATCTTCGCTTTTGGTATTTGGGTCTGTGTCGGGAAGCATACTTTGAAGTTCAGAAAGTTTTGCTCCCATACTTATTTCAGAAACTTTCAAATACTCATCAATATACTCTTTTGTTTCTTTGAGTGCCTTATTATATTCATTAGTAAGTTTAATATCTGCATCTATATAACTTATGTCTCTATTTAAATAAGATGAATCAAAAATATATACAAATGAGAATAGAGAAGATGATACTAATACAGAACCATACAAAAGAAGAAAAAGGCCTTTTACAAAAATACGTTTTAAACCATCAATTATTTTTTTACTGCTTTGAATATTTTTACCTATTATTGAACAATACTCTGGCAATCTAAGGTTAAAAATAAATAACATACTTTGAATGCTGAATGAAATTAATCCGGCTTGCCATGCCTGAGAATCAGTAAAAACAAACTCTCCCAAACCAGTAGCAGTTGTAATACATGAAACAATGGAGAAACAAAATGCAGCTACAGATATAATTTTAATACTTTCTTTATCTCTATCCTTATGTGTTTTCATTTTCCCCGCCCCTATCTACGTTTTCAGATGTTTCTGTTTCTTGTGAGTCATCATCGTCGTCATCTCCCAATACAAGTGATTGAATTGTATCAAAATAATCAGGTATAAATCCAGCAAAATCCAAAGCACTTTCAATTGTAGAAATGTGTCTTATACACATCTCCGAGGACAGGAGAGAACTCAGGATCTCGTATGCGGGCTTCATCTTGAAAAA
>CAMWUF010000131.1 GCA_947177375.1 uncultured Ruminococcus sp. | reverse complement strand
CGTCTGATGTGTATAAGACACAGAACAAATATATTATTTTCATACGGCAATTGTTCAGGTAAAGTATGACAAATATATCTATGTTCTAATTTTCCGCATTCATAGTCTTCTAAAAATAATTGCATAGCTGACATGCCTATTGTTTCAAGTTCTTCTAAATTTTTAATATTTGTCCAAATATAATTATTTATATTTTCTTGCATTTGTTGCATGACAATCGCACGGACTTCCTGAATACGTTGTTGCAATTGTTTTTTTGAAAATTGGTAAATAGGGTCAAATGAAGTAATCGTATATCCTTTTTTTGTTGCCTCATAATTAAAACTTGCAGGTCCATCACCAAAACCAGCAATTTTTTTTGATAAGTCTTCTTTGCTTAAATTGAACATTAACATATATTCATTTAAATTTCTACCCCATGGTACAACACTTTCTAATTGAAATGCCATTATTTTCGTTCAGCTCCTTTTTCAGAAAATCACACCTTATTCAAAATCATTCTGTACAAAATCCGCATAACTTGGCGGATTGTCTGACAAGCCATAAGATTTGACTTTTTCAGCTAAAACATTATAATTTTCTTCTGTAATGTCAAGATTATCATAGGAAATCCATTGCAAAGACAGCTCCAGAACATTATCATCTTGATTTAAATATTTTTTTGCTGTTTCCATTGCTTTTTCTTTTGTAAGATTTTTGCCTGCTTGCTTGTAACTCTCTACAAAAAACTTTGCTTCTTCTGTGCGAGTATTAATAAAATTTTCAGTTAAAACCAATCCACAGCATAAAGAATCTTCCCATAATTCTTCTGAATAGAATAATACCTGTCCTGCATTCAGAGAAACAGCTTTTGCTCCGAATGGTTCAGCAACACAATAGCCGTCAATTTGTCCGCTTGCCAAAGCCGAGGGCATTTCTGTTGGTGCAAGTTCTGTAATATTCACATCATCAATTGTCAAATCAACATTAGCCAATGCGTCATTTAATAAAATATGATGTGATGATTGTCTATGTGGAATAGCAAAGGTTTTTCCTGCCAAATCTTCTGATGAAATATCATTAGAAGTAATAATCACATTGCCGTCTTTATGTCCTAAGGCAACGGCTTTAATGCCGATTCCCTGTTCTTTGGATTTCATAGCAAGTTCAATTAATACAGATGCACCGTCAACACGCCCTGAATTCAATGCGTCCATAAGCTCCGTCCATGAACCATATTTGACAAGTTCTATATTCTCGCCTAATTCTTCGGCTGTTTCTAATACGGCAAGAGAATGCGTAATCGGCAAATATGCAATTTTTATCTTATCAGAATTTGTTGCTTTGTTATTGCAAGACGTTGACAAAATCGCCAACGCACCTGCAACTAACAAAGATGTAACCTGTTTTAATTTCATATATAGAAACCTCTTTTTTATTATTTTTGCTTAAAATTAATCCCAACCTAATGCCTTTCTTTTTGCTTTCATATCTTCTACAATTTTATTGCCCAATGCAACAGGGTCAGTATCTACATGCATAACAGAACCTAATAATTCTCTTGTACCATCTTTGAGAAATTCTATAATATTTTGAGAGCCATAAATTTGGGCTTCTACACAATGATAAGAATTAATTCCCATAAGACGGAATCCTAATGCAGCGTCAATGCCTTTTTCATTGCCCCATTCTGGAGAAGAAAATGCAAATGGCATTTCATATAAATTTTTTCCAAGCACACCTGCAATGCCTGCAAAAATTCCTGATGAACGTGTATTATCAATACATTCACCGACATGCCATACTGGTGGCAAATCTGGTATTAAAAATTCTCTTAAACTTTCGCCTGTTTTATTTAAGGCAGAAATATTACAATAGCCTAATTTCATTAATGGAAATGATGCACAGCCATTGGATAAAATCAAAACATTATTTTTTAATAAAACATCTGCTACATCAACAATTGCTTTTTCATATAAAACTTTTGGATTATTACAACCTACCATGTTGACAATGCCTAAAATTTTGCCAGTTTTAATTGCTTCTGCCAGCGGTTGCATACTTCCGAATCTTTTATGCACATATTCAACAGAAAATCCAACTTCTGCTTCAACTTCATAAGGCGGAATATATACTGGAATACCTTTTCGCTGTTCAAAGCTTTCAATGGCACGAGTGACAATTTTTTCAGCAAGTGCCTTTGTTTCAGCAATATTAGAATGATAATGGTCATATTCATAGCGTTCAGCATTCGGCAATCTAGCAGAATCGCTTGTTGTCACAACAGTTGTTTTAAAACATTTTGCTACTTCCATAATAGACGGAAAAACATCTTGCACATCTGCAACCCATAAATCCAATGCACCTGTACCGAGAACTAATTCCGCAGAAACAGCATTTGACAACGGAATCACACCGCCATAGCGATACATTGCTGCTAATCCAGAACAACAAATCCCATAGAATCTAATGCCCTTTGCACCTTTGGATTTCGCAAGATTAATAAATTTTTCTTCCTGTCCAGTTTTGACAATCTGGCTAACTAGAGTAGGCAAATGTCCATGTACAGCAATATTCACATAGCCTTTTTTTAATGCACCAATATTTACTTTAGAAGTCACTCTGTCACCAACACCAAATAAACTATCTGTAGCAATATTTGCACCAACAACGCCCGAAAATGTAAACGCAAGCCCACATCTTAAAAATTGTTGCATAATGCTTTTCCAGTCGCCATCTATGGCACAACCTGTTTTATGATAGGCTTCAAATACTTCATGATAAGCACTAATTGGCAGAATATCAAGATTTTTCCAGACTTTTTGGCGTTCTGGAGGCGCACAAGCAGTAATTGTTTTATATTCTTCTGGTTCTGTTCGTGATAAATCTGCCAACAAAGCATTTGCTAAATCAATTGCAATTTCTTTTACAGTACGATTCTCTGTAGGAATTCTAAAAGCTTTTGCCGTTGTAATTATTTTTTGTTCTCCCATAATCGGAATATCTAATTTGCCTTCTGCTGCCCATTTCAGTGATAAAATAATTTCTCTTGCATGCATGCCATGTTGTGCGACACCTGCCGCCGCAGCTCTTAATAAATTTCTTGCAACAATTAAATCTGCATTAGCTCCACAGACACCTTTAGGAGATTTTGCCGTAATGCGACAAGGACCCATGTTGCAAATTTTACAACAAATGCCAGCAAGTCCAAAATTACACTGTGGTTTTTGTTTATCAAAACGGTCAAATGTTGTATCAATGCCAAGTTGTTCTGCACGCAAGAGCATTTCTCTTACAGCAGGGTCTGGCGTTTGGTCAATCACATCTTGCTTTGATGGAAATGTTTTTTTATACTCTGCAACAGCATTCATATAATCACGAATAAATGCACTGGGGTCATTCTCTAATTCTTCTTGATGGTCTGCTTTTGCTACAATTGTAGGAATTCCATGTTTATCAAATCCAATCAATGCACGGTGCGAATGTATATGCGGTTTTTCATGATTATCATGATTATGATGATATAAATTTTCGCTCATAGTCAAAATCTCCTTTAATAATTTAATAAATCTTATTAGTTTTTATTTTTTAAAATTTTTCTTGGGACATGAATTAGTAATAATATTCCCCATGCAACTAATCCAAGTGCGATTACAGAAATTCCTAACAAACTATCATTTATAATATTCTGCATAAATACGGCAAAAAATTCTTTCTGTAATTCTGAGTATTCAAAAATCATATCCACAAGCCACATTAAAGACGCTCCCCAATACATAAAACATAGTGTTGAAATTTTCAGTTTATCATTGGACGCATTTTTATACCAAATAACTGTGCTAATAATTGCTGAAATAGTTGTAATAATTAATATCATGTGATTTCACCTGTCAAATCTTTTTTGCGATTTTTTAAAATACCTGTTATTATCAGCATACCAATCCATGCAACAGTAACAATAATTGACATACTAACACCAACAGTTGTCATTTCATGCAACATAGCACGAGTAGATTCTGGATTTTTCATTGCTGTTAGAAACGGGAAAAATGGTTGTATTTCGCCATGCCATACATGCTCAAATGCAAGCAAGAATGAACCACCCCAAAGTAATTTGGAAAGCCATTTCAATTTTCTGGAAAATTCAATTCTATTATGGTTTACACAATTCTGAACTGGTAGATTTTCAAATTTTTCAGATTTCTTTTCTCTTAGTTCTAAAATATGTGTTGTGACTGTTGTCACGATTGCTTCTGCCACTGGAACAATAAAACATGCCATGTGTATCACTCCTAATTCTTATAATTCCTATTTGTTATATAGGTTATAAGTTGATTATATATCTTTTGTTTATATTTGTCAATGCCTTTTATATATTTTCTCGATTTTGCATATTATATTGC
>CAMWUF010000130.1 GCA_947177375.1 uncultured Ruminococcus sp. | reverse complement strand
GGAGCCCCTTGTAAATACCTTTTGTTTCCTTTTTGTCATTCATGCGTTTGGTCTGCCCTCTAAAAGCATAGCTTCCAATTGTTGTTACTCCATCTTCAATAACAAAATTCGGACTATATATTCCCCATGGAGAAGCGTTTTCCTTAGAATCTCCAAACTCCCACATTTCACCTGTCCCACTGATTATTACTGTATCCGTAGAGAAATCATATCTCCATGACACATTATTGCCACACATACCAGAAGTAATAATTTCTGTAGTTGTTGTAGTTTCTACTGTTGACGTTGAAGTAGTGGTTTGTGTTGTTGATGTAGCTTGTGTTGTTGACGTTGATGTAGTTTCTGTCGTTGATGTTGATGTGTTTGATGTGGTTGATGTTGATGTGGTTGATGTTGTTTGTGTTGTTGATGTAGCTTGTGTTGTTGACGTTGATGTAGCTTGTGTTGTTGACGTTGATGTAGTTTGTGTTGTTGATGTTGATGTGGTTTCTGTTGTAGTTGTTGTTTCTTCTGGTGTTTCATCAAGGGCAACAAAATTTCTATCATATTTTTCTGCATATGCTTGTGCTGTGGAATCTGTGTAACCATAGATTGTAGCTGTATCTGAAATTGTAGCATTATGATCATAAATTTCACATTCTGGATTTTTAATTACAATAGATTCTAAAGCACTGCACCCAACAAAAGTACCGCCTTTAATTGCTGTTACACTATCTGGGATTGTGACAGATTCTAAAGCACTGCAATCAGAAAAAGCACCGGATTCAATTGTTGTTACACTATCTGGAATTTTAATAGAGGTCAAAGCAGAACAATTATAAAAAGCTCCATTTCCAATTGTTGTTACACTATCTGGAATTTCAATAGATGTCAAAGCATAACAATTATAAAAAGCACTATTTCCAATTGTAGTTAAACCATATGAAATTGCGACAGATTCTAATTTTGAGCAACACCCAAAAGCACGCTCTCCAATTGTTGTCACACTATTTGGGATTGTGATAGATTTCAAATTATAACAACCCTCAAAAGTCTCTTGGTCAATTTCAGTTAAACTATTTGAAATTGTGACAGATTTTAAATCACTGCAATTCTTAAAAACTCCCCCTCCAATTCTTTTTACACTATCTGGAATTGTAATAGAGTCTAATTTAGTACAATATTCAAAAGCTCCCCCTTCAATTTCTTTTACACTATCTGAAATTATGACAGATTGCAAAGAAGCACGTTCAAAGAAAGCATAGGCTCCAATGCTTGTTACACCATCTTCAATAACAACTTTTGAGATATATTTATCCCACGGAACAACATCAAAATCAAAATCAGAATATATCTCACCTAGAAAATCCCACATTCCACCTGTTCCGCTGATTGTTAATGTAACTAAATCATATTTCCATGTCAAATTATTGCCACATTCACCAGACATAGGAATATCTTCCGCATTTGCAAGAACAGGTTTTACTTCTGGTTGCACCTGTCCAATTGTTTGAAAGTTCCCTGCACACAAGCACAGTGCTGTGATACCTGCAAGCAGGGCTTTTAACTTTTTCTGTTTCATAAAATAAACCCTCTCTCTATTTTTTTCTCTCATAAAATTGAAAGTAATTACTTTAAGAATATTATACCAGAAAGAAATTAAGAATGCAAGTAGTTTTGCACAAAATTTAGAATATTTAAACAAAATTTGTATATATTATACATAAAAAAAAAAAAAAAAACCGATTTTATTTTTTGTTCATATTGCATAAAAAAGCACTGTCCAAAATAAGACAATGCTTTTATGATGATTATTGAATTTGATAAATACGATTACCGCCATCACGTTTTGCCGTATGTAATGCAGAATCTAATTTCATAAGTAAAGTATTTACATCAAGGTTATCACTTGGCAAATAATGATAAATACTTGCAGACACAGTTGCCTGTAATACAATATTACCAGTCATCATCGTTGGCTGACCGATACCTTGGCGAATTTGTTCTGCTAATTGCTGTGCCTGTACGTCAGATACATGCTCATAGAAAATCATACAGAACTCATTGCCAGTAATATTAAACATTTCTGCAAAATCGGAATATTCTTCTTTAAGACGTTCAGCAATGGTTGCAAGATATTCATCACCTAATTCATAGCCATACATGTCGTTAAATGCTCTGAAATTATCAATATCAAATACTGCAATATTAAACTGTGTATTATTAATTAACTGTGATAAGCTTTCATCAAGTGCATAGCGATTTTTCATGCCTGTTAAAATATTTGTCATAGCAGAATCAAGCAATTTCTTTCTGGATTTTGTCAATCTGGCACTTGCTTCATTTAATTCTCTGGTTTGTTGCTGTACTTCCATCAGTGTTTTAATCTGTCTGTTACCAAGAACCCACAAAGCAATAAACAAAATAATTGATACAATGATTAAACTTACCTGTGCAATAATATGATTCAAAGTTGTTCGCTGTTCTGCTTTTTCGCAGTCTGCTGTACTGATTTCTACAACAGCTTCCAGCATTTCATTTGCAGTGACTTGTAACGGCTCAAGTTCCTGTGTATAAATACTGACAACAGATTCATTTTCCATATCTGCAAGATTGTCTTGTACTTCATCAATTTTTCTTTTATAAGCATCTAGTGCATAGGTTGCGTGGATAAATCTTCTTCTCAGTAAATCTGAATCTGCAATATCTTTTAAATAAACATCTTTTAAATTTTCAATTTCTATAAATTCGTTTTCAATCGAATTTAAAATATTAATGCCATTATGTTCTTTTTCGCCAGCAACATATAATAATACATCTTGATTTATCTGTGCAAATTCATTCTGAATGGCATCAATCGTATTCACAGATGAAATATTTTTATCATATTGATTTCTACTGCCAATATAAACAAGATTTTCAACAACCATGTTAAATGCAATTACTATCAGATATACCAAAGCCATTGCAATATAAGCTCTTTTGGTTTTTCTTAAAGCAGGGTCTTTTCGCCGTTTTCTATCAATTGCATTTCTAGTATTTCTAGCCATTTTTTCACCCTCCTTTAATCATCTGACGAATTAATTAAAAATTGCACGTCTGCCTGGTCAATATTTTCTGCTGTGACTAATATTGCCCCTGTATCTACAAGAGATGCTACTTCTTCGCCATTTATCAGATTTTTTGCACATCTGATACCAAGATAGCCCATATTATATGGATTCTGTACAATTACTGCATCTAAAATTCCGCTTGTGATATAATTATAAGCACCATCAAAATAATCAAAGCCAACAAGCTGAACTTCATCAGGCTGAATTGTTCCAGCATCTATTAATTCAGAAATAGCTTCACATGCCCCTCTAGTGCCAGGCTGATTAGTTGTATAAATTAAATTCACATGTTCTTCTGTGATTAATTTTTTTGCCATGTCTTTAGAAATTTCCATATCACCCTCACCGTCACAAGGCGTTATAATTTTAATATTACTTTTATTTTCATTTTCTTCTGTTTTATCTTCAGATTGTTTTTCTTCATTTTGAGAATTATTATGCTTAGAGCCAGCTCCAGCAGGCATAGCATTGGAAGTATCTTCTGACGGGTTTAGTTCGTTGGTAAACCCTGTTTTTCTTAAATCTGCTGTAGAAGTGTCACCATGATAAATAATCCCGACTTTTCCATCATTGCTTAGTAAATCTTTTGTATATCTTGCAACAATTGCCGCTGCTGAAACATTCTGTGTACCAATATAAGCGACTCTGCCCTCATAGCTGACATCAGAGTCAATTGTCAAAATAGGAATTCCTGCATTTGTTGCATTGTAAAGAACTTCATTCTCAGCATCTGCATCTATTGCTGCTAATACAATTGCATCTACATGTGCAGAAATTGCCTGATTAATCATAGAAATCTGGTCATCTACGTTTTCCACATCTGGTGCAAGACGCATAACAGTGATATCCATTTCTTCTTCAACATCATCACATGCTTTCCAGACAGATTCCCAATATTGATCCCTTTTATTTTTGCAAATAACGGCAATATTCATATTAGATTCTTTTTTTTGATATGAACAACCAACAGTTGCCAGCATAGACAACAAAGACATGAAAATCACTGTGCCTTTTATCAATTTTTTCATTGAAAACAGCCCTCCTAATTTTATATAAAATAACAGATTGCACCAAATATTGCGAAATTATGCATGAATCAAGATTTATTTCAAAAAAGTCAAATTCATTTTTTATTATAACATATTTTTTTTAAAAATACAATTGCTAAATATAACGAATTTATTAGCATTTTTCTGTCTATTTTTGCCTTTATTTTTGTAAAAAAAAATTCTTTGGTGCGAAATGCAATATTTTTATCATAAATTTTTGTAAGAAACATAAAAAATCAGAAAATCATTCTGTAATCTATTGACAATTCGC
>CAMWUF010000129.1 GCA_947177375.1 uncultured Ruminococcus sp. | reverse complement strand
ATGTATAAGTATCAAAGTATGATACAAAAAATAATTTATTCATGATTTCGCAGTGGTTCATGCAATAAATACCAGAAAGGAGCATTAAAAAAATTTTTTTCTACTGCAAAAGAATTTATTACAAGGAGGAAATTTTATGCAAAATCAAAATCCGCTGTTCAGTAAAGTATTAAGTGCAATCACAGTATTTGCAATGACATTGTGTTCTACATTGCCAAAAGATATTTCATTGACAGCAAAGGCAGTTTCAGTAGATTATCCTGTACAGCTCATGAATATTGCGACAAAAGATAATTCTAAAGTAGTAACTGAAACTAGCACAAAAGATAATTCTGCTGTATCTGTGCAGAAATTAGGCAACAATCTTGCTCCATCATGGAGATTTGACAGAGTGGGTGCAGATGCAAATGGTACGTATTTTAAGCTATGCAATGCAGAATCAGGGCGTTTGCTGACACCGAAAGGCTATCAAGTAAATTCTGGTGCAGAAGTTGTCATGTATGGTTATGAATCTGACAAAACACAGCATTGGTATGTAGTACCAGTCAAGCAAGACCATTTAGGAAATGATTTATATTATAAAATTGTAAATTATTCTGATACAGGATTAGCTTTAACACAGGGTGCAAATGGTTTGACATTAGAAAAATATACAGGAGCTGATTCTCAACTTTGGCTATTAAATGCAGACGGTCTACAAGGCTTTGCAGGTTATTGTTCTGATGATAATACAGGCAATATTAAAGCAGGGGATATTGGCGGTTTGTTCGGCGAGACAGTAGAAGTTTCTAATTTTGATGAGTTGAAAAAATATGCAACTTCTGATACACCTTATACTATCGTTGTAACTGATGATATTAAAGTAACTAATTTGCAAAAAGATTCACAAAATCATTATTATTGCCCTGATGGTAGAATTTATGTGCATAGTAATAAAACAATTGTTGGTAGTTATTCCAATCATACGCTATATAATGTTCAGTTTTGCACAGCAACCAAAAATGGTGTCGGTGATAATGTTGTAATTAAAAATTTTGATTTACAGCATGACGCAGACTCTAATGGCAATGATTCGATTGTCGTATATTTTGGTTCTGGTGAAAATCTTTGGGTAGACCATGTGACTTTTACAGGGCATGCAGATTATAATAAAGCTTCTACAGGTGAACCAGATTGGGACAAATTCCTTGCATGTTGCTATGATGCAGATTATTGCACAGTTTCTGATAGTTCTTTTGGCTTGCATGAATACGGTGTCATTTTAGGCTATCCTGACGACACAGAAGATGTCAAAAAGAAATATGATAATTATCCTAGAATGACATTAGCAAGTAATAAATTTTACCAGACACTCACAAGAGGACCTGGATTAATGCGTTGGGGTTATTATCACTCTCTTAATAATTATGTAAATGAATTTAGCATGGCATATACAGTACATAGTGGCTGTGATATTTTTGCTGAAAATTGCTATTATGAAAACGGTGGCAATGTAATTTGTGACTGGAATGAAGTGACTTTTGCAGGTGCTTATGCAGAAACAGGTTCAAAATCTTCTAATTGTAAACGTACAACAATTGAGGGTTCTGCATTAAACTCTACATGGAGACCATCAAAAAATTATGATTATGTGACGATTACAGCAGATAACGCAAAGAAATATTGTTCTAATTACAGTGGCAGTCAAACAGATAAAAATAATTGGATGTATTTAAGATTTGCTAAGAGTGGCGTGCCAAGTGCTGGTTATTACGAAAAAGCAAGTGAAGCACCTGAACAACCTGTAGAGAGTTACACACCTGCAAGCTTTACAGATGGCACAGCTTTTAGATTTAAAAATGTAAATTCTGGATTATATCTGGAAGTTGCAGGTGCAGAAGCCAAAAATGGTGCAAATGTGCAGCAATGGGGTTCAGACGGTTCAGAAACACATAATATTTGGAAATTATATAGTGCTGGAGACGGCTATTATTACATTGCTTCTGCGGTTGGTGATGGTGCTAAATTTGTATTAGACATTGCAGGCAAGAAAACAGATAACGGCACAAATATTGATATTTATCAGTACAATGGCGGTACAAATCAGCAATTTATGCTGACACAGAATGCAGACGGTTCTTATAAAATTCGCACAAGAATTTCTGGCGAAAAATCAGCATTAGAAATTGCAAATGCAAGCAAAGAATCTGGTGCAAATGCACAACAATGGGAAATCAACGGCGTGAATTGCCAAGATTGGATTTTAGAAGCTGTTGCAGACCCAGGTGTTGTAATGGATACTAGTGTTATGTATACATTTACGAATTTAAACAGTAGTCTTGCTTTAGAAATCGCAGACGGTAAAATGGAAGAAAATGCGAATATTCAGCAATGGGCTGTTAATAGCTATGATAATCAAAAATGGACGTTAAAAGCATTTGGCTCAGGAAATTATTATTATATTTGCTCTGCAAGAGATACTAATTTTGTATTAAAAGCAGAGGGTAATAAAAACGGCAGTAATATTGATATTGTGAAATATTCTAATAAAGACAGTGCAATGCTGTTCAGATTCACAAAAAATCTTGACGGGTCTTATAGCATTATGACACATGCGTCAAAAGATACTGCACTAGTAGAAGTTGCAAGTGCAAGCCTTGAAAATGGTGCAAATATTCAGCAATGGGAAGCAAACGGCAATGCTTGTCAAAAATGGAATGTGACAACAGAACCAATTGTTACTGTTCAACCAACAGAGCCATCAAAACCAGTAGAAACAACAGCTCCAACAGAGCCTCCAAAACCAACTGACCCAGTAAAACCAACAGAACCAATAGAACCACCAGTACAAACACCAATAAAAGGCGATATTGATAACAATGGGCAAGTAAGTGTATTAGATTTAGTCGCATTACATAAATATTTAATGTTACAGCAGAACTTCACAAAAGAGCAATTTCAAATTGCAGATATGAATCAAGATGGCATTGTAAATATTTATGATTTGATTCTGCTGAAAAAAGCATTGCTTACAAAGTAAAACGTAATTTGAAGTGATTTTATGAAATGGGTATTTGTTACCTTAATTTATTTATCTGCTGTTTTTGTGATTGGGTGTTTAATTTATAGTTTCAAAAAACCTAGACATATTAACATTGAACCACCAATCAGAATGCTATTAGGTTCAGCAGGACTTGCATTATTTCTTAATGCAACAGCAATGTTAGCAAATTCCGCACAAATGGCATGTATTATATTTGGTATCTATCATTTTGTAATAGATTCTGTTGTATTGGGTATGATGTCATTTGTGCGAAGATATACTAATATGCGTCAGTATCGTAATAAATTGCAGCTTACATTAACAATTATGGCAGACATAGACGGATTTTTAATGCTTGTTAATTGTTTTAAGCCAATTCTATTCCAGTGTGATATATTCTATGATAAATCAGGTTTTGCATTTTATCATATGAGTACAAAAAGCGATTTATAGTGCTATCATATTATATTATTATATATAATAGTTATTATTATATTACATGATTTAATCAAAAAAATCTGGGAATCGCCTAAAATTTATCAATTAAAATATGCAGTGATTTTAGTTTTAAACTGTATTTTAATTATATTTCATTCGTTGTATTTGCAGTTAAATACAGCCATTGATTATTCCCTATTATGCTATGCTATCATTGCCTTTTGTATTTTTTATTTTTCAATGATTTATATTCCCAGAGGCTTAATAGACAGATTGCTTTATTTTACGATTTCTAATATGCAAGATGGTATTATTTGCTTAGATATTGATAATAAATGCATTCATGCGAATAAACCTGCAAAAATTTATTGCGATGATGAAATTATGCAGCAAGTGCAAATTTGGTTTTCAAAAAATATTCCATCTGGTGCAGAAAGTTGTTTTTGGAATGCTAAACGCCGTATTGACGGCAGAATGTGTTATTATAGAATTCAGTTTCAAAAAATTTTTGATGTAAATGCAAAATATTTAGGCTGTTTTTTTATGATTCAGGATTGCACAGAAGAAACAGAACGTTTTGCAATGGAAAAATACCGTGCAACACATGATGCTTTAACTGGAATTTATAACAAAGAATATTTTTATGAAATTGCCAAAGAAAAAATGTTAAAAAATTCAAATCAGGAGTATTATATTTTATGTACAGATGTAAAAAATTTTAAGCTTGTAAATGATATTTTCGGCGTGCAGGCAGGAGATAAATTACTAATGCGAATTTCTGGTGTTCTGCATTCTTTGGCTAGTGAAAATTGGGTATATGCTAGATTAGCTGCTGACAAATTTGCAATTTGTGTTCCCAAAACAGAATTTGATGAAGAAAGAATTTTAAAAAAAATAGTTCGCATGGCAAAATTGACAGAACTAAATGAAAATAGTATTTTTAAAATTCATATTCATATTGGGGTTTACAGAGT
>CAMWUF010000128.1 GCA_947177375.1 uncultured Ruminococcus sp. | reverse complement strand
ATTATATTATATCTTTATTGCTTTGTCTATAATGGAATTGCTGTAATATAGTTTGCGTATGTTATGTCATTGAATGTGGTCTTAAGCTACTTTCTGTATATTATAGTTTGTTAATATATAAAAGAATATAATGAAAATCATTAAGAAAAGCTCCTGAATAGGGGCTTTTCTTAATGGTTTTATAAAATTATATTACTGATAAACTTTTCTCGCCATTCCTTATCAAAAGTGGTAATATCTTTCAAGAAAAGTTGTCTAATCTTTTTTATAATTACGTTATATTCATGCTTGTGGTCTATAAGTGTGATAAGCTCATTACTGCTTATAGGCATGATAATGACGTTCTCGGTGTACTTTGATTTATCCGTGGAAGATTGCAGAGGAACAGAAGAAACAGCTTTCCAGAGGTTGATAGTGTTGAAGTCGAAAGTATCAGCTATAAAGAACGTTGTAACATCCTTGTCCTCATTTTCTGCTTTAAGGTTGACAGAGTGTCTGAGAACTGGTTCCCATTCACCACGTTTCTGGCTGTTTGCATTCATAAGAGTAGCTTCAAGCATAACAACACTATTTCTATTATAAATAACAATATCACCCATTCCACCACCAGCATGGATTAATGGCTCAAAGTTTGCTGACAGTGTAAGGTTGAAACTGCTAAGAATATCAATAGTTTTATCAGAAAAATAATACCATGCAATACCAACAATATATTCATAGATAGTCGGAACAGTTGCATCGGGATTAACTTTTTCTTTAATGGCACCGTCATTTGAACGGTCTGAGAACATGGCAAGCAGTTCCTTAACTTTCTTTTCAGGATAACTTTTTTCAATAAATGTAGCAAAATCTAATTTACGTCTTTTTCTGATAATATCGGGAATATTTTTAATTGGGGCGTTGTTAAATTCCGTACGAACTGCTTTTATAATATCATTAATCTTATCATCTGTATATTGCAGAATTGATATAAGACAATGTTCCTTGCAGAAAGAGCCATTTATATCTTCATAAGCCTTAAAATTATCATTACCTGAAATCATAGATTTGATAACATTTTCATCAAAGATACATTTGCATAAATCACTGCAGGCCAGTTCAACATAACCATTTTCAAAACTGATAAGACCAGTAGCCTTAAAAATTCGTATGGTAGTATCTGAGTATTCCCTTATGATGTCCATTGTTTTTGAGCGTATAAATCGTAAATAAAGCGTACTATTGAGCGGATGGGTAAAGAAATCTGTTTTTTCTGCTTTTATAAAATCAATAGCAGATGGTCGATTTCCACGCCTATTCTTGAATATATTATTGCCATAGCCGAATGCCTTGTTGAGCATAGACTTATTATTTTCATAAATATCAAGCATTACACTGAGATTTTCGTTCGTCTGATTGATGATGAAATTACGCAGAGACATATAAAAGTTATAATAAACAATGATACTGTTGCGACTTTTCTTATTGGTAAAATATTTTCTAAATGTCTGTTCATGTATTTCATCATCGTTGTCTATTTCAATTGGAACTGATGTTGTGTACATCTGAATTATATCATTTTTCTTGTAGTTGTCAATAAAGTTATCATAATTAATGTTATCATGATATGGACTTAATCCCTGTATCATCTCACAGAACTCTTCTTGAGAAAAACGTTTTTTTCTCAGTAAAACATAGATTGCCATACAGAACGGAGAATAATATCTTGTTCCGCTTTTGTCAAATATCCTGAGTTTCAAAAGCTGTCGCAAATATGTTATATTAATATTATCTAATACCAAAAGATTTTCAAGTATATCTCTGTGCAACGGAAGTTTGCTGAGAAGTATATCACCAACTTCTGTAATTTGTCTTGATTGATCAATAAATCCAAGTTTTACGAGATTGTTTGTATAATGTCTTGCCCTTTTTTCAACACTTTCATCTATTATGTCGTTCCATTCAGAGTAATTTGTATAGTTATTCTGAAACCATACTGTATTGAGTGTTTCAAGTGCCTTTCTAAATTCAGGCGAAATCCCTCTCATAAGTTTGTCAAATTTATTATGTTGCTTAAAAACATCAGGAGACATAGTAATAGCCCTTAAATAAAATTCAAACTGTGCTATACTTTCAGGCAAATTTTTCCATACAAGTTTCTTGTTGCGGAGTATATCATCAAGAATAGTTAGATAGCCTTGTAATGCATTCATAACATCATTTCTCCTGCCATTTGTGTCCATTAGATTGAAAATCTGCTTATCATTCTGAAGTCTCAAAAAATCATCTCCTTGTCAATAGTTTGTTATCAGTACTTCTACAGAACTGTCTGTTCTATTTTTCGTATGATAGCTTGAATTTGAATAATTATAATTTAAATGATGTATATTGTACCGGCTGATGTTCTTTTCAAGCCATTCAATGAGGATTGTATTTTCTTTTCCCTTACTTTCTAGGACATTGGACAATGCACATCTGATATTTAAATTGCTTAACTTGTCTATAACCCCTAATAACTGTTGTTCTTTGTCCTTGTTCCAACCACCTTGCTCGTTATATGTTGCACAGGTTATGAGATATGGAGGGTCTATATATACAAAGTCTCTGTCACTAAGGGACAAAATGTCAAAGTTAGCGAAGTCAATACACGAAAAACAAGAATTCTGAGCCTGTATGTTATCAATGAAACCAATCAGTTTACTTTCCATTTTCTTGTTGAAATCTCTTTTTCCTACAGGCAGATTAAATTTGCCATTTTTGTTAAAACGTATCTGATTATTGAAAGAATATACTATTAAGACATAAAATAGCATGTAATAGTAATAATCTTTGTTTTTGTATGTATTAAAATCTTCACGCATTCGGAGAAATCTGTTCTTATTGTAACTTGCAAGTCCTTTACTGCTTTCACAACCGTAGTATTCATATCCATACTTACTCACAAGAGTGAGACCATATTTTTCTATGATACTGTATATCGTTTCAAGTATAGTTTGCTTGTTGTTGTTTTTCAAAGTATTATAAAGACAAAGCAAATAACGGTTTATATCGTTATATATATGCCTGTCTGCCTTGACATTTATTCCGACATTACAACCACCACAGAATAAGTCAACGAATGTATCTATATCTTTTGGAAACAGTGGAAGAAGCTGAGGCAGTAGCTTGAACTTTCCGCCTGTATAGTTAAGAGGTGATTGTATCATGTACTATTTCTTACAAGTGCAGAGGAATAGTCTTTCAGAGTTATCCTGTATATTAGATTTACCAGCCGAAAAAGCCTTATATCTCTCCTCAAATACCTGCACCTTTCCTTTTTTTCTAAGTGTTTCAATGATTACATCGTCTGATATTTTAGCGTTGGAGCGCTCATTTCCCTTGTTTGCCATATTGTTGTATGAAAATAGTATATATCTTGAATTAATGTTCCCTATTAGTTCTATGAATGCTGTTTCAGCAGATTTTGTACAATAACGACTTTTTATTGATGTTCTGTCCATTTTTCTTGCAACACCGAAAACATCAGGCTTTTTCCACAATGCAACATTCTCAAGAAGATGATATGCATCACAGTATTGTCTTGAATTATATGGAGGGTCTATATACACAAGATCTGTTGAAATACGATTTACAAGCTCATTTGCATCCTCATTATAGCAACAATTAAGAGGATTATTTACCATGCTTGCATTTGGGAAGGAAAGAACCAAGTGTTTATGAAAGTCCGCATTCTGAATATACGCATCATAGTGACCACAAGTATTTGCTATCCTATCCATTGCGTAAATCAGCGACATAATAAGCAATGCTCTTTCACGTTTGTTTATTTCTCTGCATAAATACATTATCTCAATATGTTCACGGATATATCCAATTTTTGTACAATCTTTTCTGCTGAAATAAGTATCAGCAAAATTTTCTGTCATGTAGTTATTTTCATTAACATCAACTGAATTGAAATAAGATATAATTTTTAATAGTTTGTTTTGATTGAAATTTTTTCCCGAAAACCACGCATAATTGCAAATATAGTTACTATACATCAAATCATTTGTAATAATTTGTTTGCCTTTAAAAGCAGAAGCAACCGCACCTGTTCCTGAAAAAATATCAGCTATAGATGAAATACTTCGACAGTGCTTTGCTACAACCCTCTTGATGAAAGGTATCAGCTTGTATTTATTGCCTAAATATCTCCTGTTATTTATATTAAAAGTTGCAATATTCCCTGTCTGCATATCTTCTGTATAGCTCATAATATCGCTATAATTGCATTCAAGAACATCGCATATTCTATCAAGAACATCAAGAGAAACTCTCTCATTTTTTCGTATTCTTGTCATTGTATTTGGTGCAATGCCTGTATATTTTCGTAAATCTGTAGCACTCATATTCTTGCATAAAAGCATTTTCCAAAGCCCATTATATGTAGTCATATTATTTCTCCTTACAATAACCATATTTATTATTATAACATAACGC
>CAMWUF010000127.1 GCA_947177375.1 uncultured Ruminococcus sp. | reverse complement strand
ATGCGTTGCCTCAGTCTCCACAGATTTATAAGCAATTGCTTATGGTTGCAGGTATGGAGCGTTATATTCAAATTGCAAGATGTTTCAGAGACGAAGATTTAAGAGCAGACAGACAACCAGAATTTACACAAATTGATTTAGAAATGTCTTTTATGGATGTAGAAGATATTTTAAAATTAACAGAAGGCTTTGTGCAGAAATTAATTCAAGATGTTCTGGGACAAGAAGTTTCTTTGCCGTTGCCTAGATTGTCTTATGCAGATGCTATGAATGATTACGGCTCTGATAAGCCTGATACGAGATTTGAGATGAAATTACAGGATATTTCAGATTTGGTAAAAGATTCTGATTTTAGCGTATTTGCCAATGCTGTGAAATCTGGTGGCAGTGTGCGTTGTATTGTTGCAAAAAATGCTGTGAAAATTTTATCCAGAAAAGAAATTGATAAATTAACAGAATTTGTCCGTGGTATCGGTGCAAAAGGTTTAGCATTTATTCGTTGGGCTGATGAAAAACCAACTTGTGCATTTGCAAAATTTTTCTCTGAACAAGACATGCAAACTATTTTAACTAGAATTAATTGCGAAAAAGGCGATGTGGCTTTATTTATTGCAGATAAAAACAGCATTACACTTCCTGTATTGGGT
The DNA here is from genome assembly GCA_947177375.1 of uncultured Ruminococcus sp. Classification (GTDB taxonomy): domain Bacteria; phylum Bacillota; class Clostridia; order Oscillospirales; family Ruminococcaceae; genus UBA3855. The sequence goes on along the minus strand of CAMWUF010000127.1, from coordinate 3,820 downwards.
GCGTTGCGTTTAGAGGTTGCAAAGAAATTAAATATGATTCCAGAAGATAAATTAAATTTCTTATGGATTACGCAATTTCCGTTTTTTGAATGGGACGAAGATTCTCAAACATGGCTTGCTATGCATCATCCGTTTACAATGCCTGAAGATGAATGTTTGCAGTATTTAGAATCTAATCCTGAAAAAGTCGTTGCAAAAGCTTATGATTTAGTACTAAACGGCATTGAATTAAGTTCAGGTTCTATGCGTATTACAGACTATGAATTGCAACAGAAAATGTTCAGAGCATTAGGTTTAACTGATGAAGAAATTCAAGCAAAATTCGGATTTTTAGTAGAAGCTTATCATTATGGTGCGCCTCCGCATGGTGGGCTTGGCATTGGTTTGGATAGACTTGCAATGCTGCTGTGTAAAGCAGAAAGTTTGCGTGATGTTGTGGCATTCCCGAAAGTAAAAGATGCTTCGGAAATCATGAGTGCTTGTCCGTCACCTGTTGAAAAAGAAAATCTTGATGTATTAGGCATTATGGTGAAGCCGAAAGAATAATTTTAGTAAATTAATAAAACCCTCATAAAAATAAATGAGGGTTTTATTAAAATAATTTAATTCAAGAAAGGAAGATTTTACATGAATATGAAAAAATTAACTGCGTCATTGACAGCAATTGTCTGTGCTGTTTGTGCGACAAGTTCATTAGTGGTATTTCCAGAAGAACAATCTGGAAAAACAGTTAAAATCATGTCATTAGGTGATTCCATCACAGATGGTTATTGGACTAGTGGAGGCTATCGGAAATATCTCTATCATGAATTAGAAAAACAAGGTTATTCTAATATTGATATGGTAGGTCCAAAGGGTAGCGATACAGAATCATTTAGTTATAATGGCGAGAATATCACTTATGATGGAAATTATGCTGGCTATAGTGGTTATGCGATTCAGTTCATGACAGGCACGGAAACTCGTCAAGGTATTTTAGAAACGATTAACGAAGATTATGGCGATGGCAAAAATATGATTGAAGCCTATGACCCAGATGTTATATTATTACAAATTGGTACAAATGATATTTTAAGCAATTATAATACTGGCATTACAGACCGTTTAGAAAATTTAATCAATACAATTCTGGCAAGTATGGATGGCAAAGATGATATATTATATGTTTCCACAATTCCAGATATTAATATTGCAGAACGTTATGACTGGCTTTGGAGCTATGGAATAGATTATAATTCAGACCCAGAAGGATTTACAAATGCAGTACAGGGCAGTATTGATGCTTATAATAATTCCATTCGTGAGCTTGTGGCAGAAAAACAGGCTAAGGGCGAACGTGTTGCTTTTGGAGATATTCACAGTGTAGTAGACCAGAATACAGATTTATATGATGGTGTTCACCCAAATGAAGCAGGCTATGAAAAAATGGGTATATATTGGGCTAATTTATTAGATACTACTTATCTGAATGGCAATATGACAATTCCTGACCCTACACAACCGACTTCGGAAAATACAACAACAGAAACAACGACAGAAGCAATAACAGAAACAACAACAGAAGCAATAACGGAAACAACAACAGAAGCAATAACAGAAACAACAACAGAAACAAAAGAACCAGCAACACCTTCTCTTATAAAGGGTGATATATCTCTTGACGGAACTGTTGATTTGCAAGATGTTATTTTATTGCAAAAATATCTGATTGGAAAAGAGCATATTAATGAAACTGCATTTTTGTCCAGTGATATGAATAATGATGCTATTGTAAATATTTACGATTTTGTGTTATTGAAAAAATTGGTGCTAAAATCTTCTGATTAAGGAATTTTATTATGAATTACAAAGAAATTAGAGCCGTTTATACGCAAAATACAATTCGTGTGTATCAGGCATATCATTCTAAGATTGCAAAAGAAGCTGTTCAGTTAGGAACATTTGGAAAAAATTTTAAATTAACTCGCATGACCTGGATAAAACCGTCATTTTTATGGATGATGTACCGTTGTGGTTGGGGCTTGAAACAAAATCAAGAGCATGTATTAGCAATTGATATAAAGCGTCAGGCTTTTGATGAAATTGTAAAAAATGCAGTTGTATCAAGTTATTCTGCAATTGAAAATAATTTATCCTATCAAGAATGGCAGGAACAAGTTAAAAATTCTGATATTCGGGTACAGTGGGACCCTGAACGGGATATTTATGGCAATGCGTTAAGTTATCGTTCGATACAAATAGGACTTCGTGGGCAAGCAGTTAAAAATTATGTGCAAGATTGGATTGTGAATATTCAAGATATGACAGAATTTGTAATAGATTTAAGAAATCAAAAACAGAATGGCTTAGATATTAGTGAGTTATTGCCACAAGAAAAAATTTATTTTCCAGAAACATAGGAGGGGTTATTTTTCTATGAAGAAAAATAAAATAATTAGTTTTGTGACAGCTTTAGGAATCGTAGCAAGTAATTTTAGTTTTGCTTTGAATACTAGTGCAAGAGATACTGAAAAATTATCACAAGATACAATAAATTTTTATCAGGATTGGAAAGAAAAATATTTAGCACAAGATACTTATGTAACAGATGAAGAACAGTATTATATCTGGTACAGTGAAGAAAAATATTCTGGTAATCATCAATCTGTTGCAGTAACTGTTTCTGAAGCTCATGGCTATGGCATGTTAATTTTTGCAGAAATGGCTGAATATGATGAAAATGCAAAAAATTATTTTGATGGCATGTATAGATTTTACAAAGCACATCCAAGTAGTATTGGTTCACATCTGATGTCATGGCAACAATGCGATAATGGAACAGCTTTAATTGACGGTGCGGAAGATGGTAGTATGACAGGCGGAGCTTGTGATTCTGCAACTGACGGCGATATGGATATTGCCTATGCGTTATTACTAGCAGATTCTATTTGGGGTAGTAATGGAGAAATTAATTATCTTGATGAAGCAAAAGCTATGATTTCTGATATTATGCAATATGATGTCAATCATGAATATTGGATATTAACGCTTGGTGACTGGGTTTCTGAATGTGATAGTTCTGAAATTTATTATCATGCAACAAGAACTTCAGATTTTATTATGTATTATTTGCCTGTATTCGCAGAAGTTTCTGGTGATGAGAACTGGCTGAAAGTTTATGATACTACTTATGAGATTATTGCAGAAATTACAGCAGAATATCAAAATGGTATCTTACCTGATTTTGTAATTCGTGACGAAACAGGCAAATTTGTCCCTGCTGGAGCTGATTTTTTAGAGAGTGAATATGATGGCTGTTATTATTATAATGCTTGTCGTACACCTTGGAGAATTGGCATGGATTATATGATAAATCATAACAGCATAGCAAAGCAATTTTCTGAAAATATTACTAATTTTATTATTTCCAGTACGAATAATGACCCTTGGGAAATTATGGCAGGTTATCAATTAGACGGCACAGCAATTGAAGATTATTCAGATTTGTGTTTTACTGCACCATTTTTGATTGCTTCTGATTGTACAGATAATACAGAATGGCATGATACATTGCGTGATGTTATTATTCATTATGGTGATGATGTTTATTATGGCGATACGATTAAATTATTATGCTTGATTTCTGATGATGGCGGTTGGATAACACCTGATATAGATAATAATAAACAGGATAATTTTATCATGGGTGATGTCAATGCAGATGGTGAATTTGATATATTAGATATTATTCTATTACAAAAATGGCTACATGGGAACGGCGAATTAACTAATTGGCAAGCAGGGGATTTTGATTTTGATAGCAAAATTAATATTTATGATT
>CAMWUF010000126.1 GCA_947177375.1 uncultured Ruminococcus sp. | reverse complement strand
ATTTGAAACATAGAAAGGAGCATATATGAATAAAAAAATTTCAGTCATTATGTCATACGTGTTTATTATAATTGGCGGTTTACTTGCCAGTTTCTCAGTTGCTTTTATTTTATTGCCAAATGATGCAATTGATTATGGAACGGCTGGACTTGCTATTATTATAAACAAACTGACAGGTTTTAATCTATCGTTATGTGTCATTATGACTTTTCTTCCGTTTTTAATAGCTGGATATTTCGTATTAGGAAAGAAATTTTCTTTGAAAGCATGTGTAGGAACTGTTGTATATACGATTGGATTAGCAGTATTTGAAAAAATACCTTTTGAATTAAATACAGAACATTTTCTTGCTGTGTGTTTTGGTGGTGCATTATTGGGTGCAGGATTGTCTCTCATATTAAAAAATGGCGGGTGTATAGACGGTTCAGAGATACTGGCAAATATTATATTAAAGAAAATTGCTGATAAAACAGGAAAAAACTATGCAATGTCATATATATTGATTTCTTTTAACGCAATTGTATATATCATTGCTTTTATCACAATAGATAAAAATGCAGCATTGCTTAGTTTGCTTGTATATGTTGTTGCATCAATCATGATTGACCATTTTACAGAACGTTTTGAAGCAATAAAGCAAGTTACTATTATCACACAAAGTCCAGATAAAATTGTAAAAAGTATCAAAAAAGATCTGAATAAGACTTGTACATTAATTAACTCAAGAGGAGCTATTGCTGGAGAAAATACAACAATTATTTGTTATGTAAACTATTTTGAACTTCAAAAGCTTATGGATATTATTTCTTCTAACAAAGGTACATTTAGTACAGTATCTACTGTGGAAACGATTCTAAGATAAAGCAGAAGTATTACTATTTTTATTAAATAATACAATAAAAACAGCCCTATCCAATCAGATATGGCTGTTTTCATTTCTTTAATTTATCACTTTTTTGTAAAGCCTTTGCTTCTTGTTAATAAGAAATCCTGAATCTGCTTAATATCATTGACATCTACTTTTCCATTTTCGTCAACATCACTGGCTTCATAAGAAAGCGTATTAGTAAATCCATTTATAATATTATTTTTTGCAATACACATGTCATAAATATTAACAACGCCGTCAAGATTAACATCGCCTTTAATAATTTTCTCTTTTGGAACAGCAATTACACTATAGTTTACTGCATCATTTGAACCGCCATTTGTACCAAGAATAATATTTTCTCCAGACTTGAAATTTTTCTTATAAAGAATAAGCGTTAAATCATTTGAAGTTGATATTATAACGCCAGCATTCTTCCAATCTTTGAGCCAGTTTGGCACAGGATTTGTCACGCGGGAATCCATAGCTACATAAAGTGTAATATCAGCTCCAGCTTTGAAAATCGCTAAATCTGTTGTAACAAGTTTTGAATCACAGGCAGTTTTTATGGTTTCAGCACCAACTAGATTTTCAGGGAAACTTGTCGCTGTAAGGTCACGGTCACCAAACATGACAGAGCCAACACCTGTATTATTATAAATTGACCAGTTAGAAGCATTTTCACCATCAAGTACTTGAAGATTTTTTATTAATTTTCCATCAAGAATTTTTTCCATGTTTTTGGCAAATATAAGATAATTTGTATTATTGCCATTGCCACCGTTCAGACCAAGTGTAACTTTTTCACCAGATTTGAAATCTTTTTTATATAATGCGAATGTCAAATCACTTGAAGCAGTAAGTACATCATCTGTTTTTGTCCAGCCTTCAAGCCATTCTGGAAGAACTGGAACAACACGAGTGTCTACTGCAATATAAATTGTAGCATCAGCACCAGTTGTAAATGAGCATAAATCATCGGTAAACATTTTAGAATCGCAAGCTGTTTTAACAGCTTCAGCTCCTGTAAGCGTTGCAGGAACATCTATTGCTGTAATGTCACGGTCGCCAAATATCACAGAACCTTTTTTAAAGCTGTCATTAATTGACCAATCACTAGCATTTTCTTTATCATTTACAACCAAATTTTTAATCAACTTTCCATTCAGTGGCTGAACTGTAACTACTGCATCGCCGAAATCGCCCTCAAGTTTGAAGTTATCAAGATAGAGTGAACAAGGAAGTGTTGCATTTGCTTTGAGTTCGATTTTATTTTCTCCAACTTTAAGATTAATAGTTTCACTGATTGTTTTCCAATCGTCATAATTTGAACCCTTAGGCAGTGAAAGTGTTTTAATTTTATCACCATTTACATAAAGGTCTACACATTTTACATCAGATGTAGCAGAATAGCGAAGTGTCCATTTAAATGTACCTGCTTTTGTGGTATTTACAGTGTCTTTCACAGCAGCAGTATCTTTTGTACCGAATTTTACAAATCCCATACCCTGATATTTTTTAAGACCACTGTTACAGCCGTTTGTCACATTGCCTTCTACATTTTTCATATCGAAATTTTCGCCTTCGTATTGGCGAATGCCAGTATAAAAACTTGGAGATGCTGGAGCTTTTGTTACGGATTTTTTATAGCTGGTCAAACGGTCTTTTTCATTACCTGAACACTTAATTGAAATATCTACAGGTCCATTATGCTTGACTGTAAGAGTATAAGTGCCATTATTCCAACTTTCTGTAATAGAACTTTCTGCTTGGTTTGTTCCTCTGTCTTTTACTGTAAATGTAGGCTTAGTACTTGCTCCAGAAATGGCAATAGATTCTGTTTTCAGGGTTGTTGCATCGTCTTCATCATAGTTATTCATGTAAATATCAATAGAATCAGAATATTCATTGATAATAGCTGTACCATAGAGTTGATGTTTAATATCAAGAGATTTACAAGTATTATATTTCAAATCAAATGTTGCACCTTTATCACCATCGTTTATTTTGCTGTTATAATAAGTAACCCATGTATTTTCATTATTTGCTATATAACAATTTGCATAATAAGAATCAGGATAAAGCTTATTAAATTCTGCCTGTTTTTCAGAAATACTGCTCCAACGGGAAGCAATTGTTGATTGCTTGATTTGTACAGGAATTGATTTTGCAAGGTCGTCTAAAAGACCATAAACAGTTGGGATTGTTTGATAACGTCCAGTGCTTTTGTAAGGATTGTGATTATCTTTATGATTGCCATCTTTGTCTATACGATATAATCCCTCAAACAAAGTTTTGTAAGAACAATATTTTTCATCATTACTTCCAGTGTCTACATCCTGAATCACAACAGCTTTTGTACGTCCAATGACTTCTTTGCGGTCTGGAATACGAATTGTACCATCAACAAATTTACGCATCAAATCTACATTGACATTTTTGCATTGGTCATAGAAATCCCACTGACGATATTTATAACCATCACTATCTGTGCCGTCCCAAAGTCCTTTGACACAATCAGCCCAAACAAGTTCAGGACCATCAATAACTGTCATACCATTCATTGCCATACGTTCTAAATATATCGGCAAACTTGTTGACAGACGATATTGTTCTTTAGTCTGTGGGTCAAGGTCTCCACCATTCCACGGATAATCTGTCCAACCTGTGTCATCCCAACGAACACCATAGTTTCCGCAGTAACCAGAGATATATGCACCATAAATTTCGCTTTCTACATCTTCAATATAGCTTGCTTGTGTATATTTTTCTTCCAGAATAAGATTGCTTCCATACTGACGGCATGCTTGTTCCCAGTTAGCATTTGTTTTTAACATAGCAATTGGATTCAGAGCTGAACCCCATTGATTTTCACACCAGTTAATATCAAGATAACCACCATACTTGTTACAAAGTTTCAGCAAAGCCGAAAAATGGTCATAACGTTCCTGATAGGTGACTGGAAAATCTTCTGATGCGAATCCCCAGAATTGTTCTGCATAGTTAAAACCAATAAAATTTGGATAATCTCGGAAGAGTTCGCCAAAAATGGTATCTTCAAGGTCATCTGTTGCTTTATAATCAGGAAAATGACACTGTCCGCCACTTGCTGGCTGAATCATAGTCCAAACGCCCTTGTCAGCACAAGCTTTCATCCATGACCTTGCACATTCGATACCGTCTTGTACCATAAGCCATCTATGTTCTGTACTGCTCCAGTTAATAGAGAGAGAAATATTAAAAATAACATATGGAAGAATATCTTCTGGCACAAGTTCAATAATTTTCTCAGGGTCTGCATAGTTCCATGTGTCAATATGTACAATCCATGCAGGTGATTCATTATTGATTGGACGGCGGAAATTACTATTTGCCGCTGACGCTGTGAATGGTTCAGCATCAAGCGATAGACTGTTTAATGCTTGCAGAATAGCATTAGAATCAGAGCCTTTTACAGTATTTGAAAATGGCACTCCTGTTAGTGTACCAAATGCCATTACTCCTGTCATAAAGGCTGCACATAATTTTTTTAGCTTCACTTCAATAAATCCTCCTTAAAATATTATTTGCAGAAAATTATATGTCTAACTTAAATTTTCTTAAATTTCAAATAATTTTCACTATGTTATC